>CAJPFL010000258.1 GCA_905339315.1 Rhodocyclaceae bacterium | reverse complement strand
GCCCGGCTGCTGCGCCGTCCTCGAATGCCGCAACGAGGCGCAGCACGCCGGCGGCGACCACCTGATCTTCATCGGCCGCGTCGAAGGCTGCAGCCGCCAGGACAAGGTGCCGCTGGTGTTCCATGGCGGGCGCTACCGGGTGCTGGGCGACGCGTAGCACCGCCTGTCCTACGGCCGCCAGGCTGCCTCTCCGTTGTCTCGTCGGGATGACTCGGGCACACTGCCCGGCATGAGTTCCGTTTCGCCCGCCCGCCAGCCGAGGCGCATCAAGGCCCGATTCATCGGCCCGCTTGCACTTACGCTGGCGTTCATCATGTGCGTCTTCGCCGTGGCCATCTACAGCATCGAAACGCGCATCCGTGACCGCGACCTGGCGGAGCGCTCGGCGGCGGTGGTCAAGCTGTTTGCGCAGAAGCTCGACAAGGACACCCACAAGATGATGGCGACGTTGCGCGCCATGATGATCAATCCGGCGATGGTCAATGCCTTCCGCCAGGGCGATCGCGCTGCGTTGGCACAGCAGGGCGGCGACCTGTTCCGCAGCCTGAACGCGGAGCACAAGATCACGCACCTGTATTTCATCCGTCCGGACCTCGTCAGCCTGTACCGCTTTCACAGCCCGGCCGTATTCGGCGACGAGATCCAGCGCGTGACGCTGCAGCAGGCGAGGGAAAGCCAGAAGCCCGTGCATGGCTTGGAACTGGGCC
Source organism: Rhodocyclaceae bacterium (assembly GCA_905339315.1). GTDB lineage: Bacteria > Pseudomonadota > Gammaproteobacteria > Burkholderiales > Rhodocyclaceae > Desulfobacillus. Next base: position 16,373 of record CAJPFL010000258.1, on the reverse strand, counting down.
CCATGGGCACGCTGACGCTGCGCCTGGTCATGCCCTGGCGACAGGACGGCGAATTGCTTGGCTACCTGGAGATCGGCGAGGAAATCGAGCACCTGCTCGACGAGATCCGGCATAGCCTGGCGATCGACTTGCTGGTGCTGGTGAACAAGCGCTACCTGACGCCCGCGCAATGGCAGCGCGGTCTGGACCTGATGCAGCGCAGCGGGGACTGGGCGCGTTTCGGCAGCCATGCCGTGCTGGCGCAGACGGCGGAGCAGCTGCCAGCGGCGCTGGACGAGCGCCTGCTGCAGCAACTGCTTGCCGGCCGTGCCGCCGAGATCAGCGATTTCGGGCGATCCATCCACCTGGCCGGCGTGCCGATCAACGATGCCGGCAAGCGCCAAATCGGCGACCTGGTGGTGATGCGCGACATCACGGCGCTGGAGTCGACCTTCCAGTGGTCGATGATTGCCGTGATCCTGATCAGCCTGCTGGCCGCCGGCGTCGTCCTCGGCATCTTCTATCTCGCGCTCGACCGCGTCGAGCGCGATTACCGGCGCCAGCACGATCTCGAGCACCAGCTGCTGCGCCTCGACAGCGAGCACCGGCGCATTCTGCAGCTCGAAAAGCTGTCCGCCGTGGGCACCATGGTCGGCGGCATCGCGCACCAGCTCAACAACCCGCTGGTGGGCGTGGTCAACCTGGCCCAGCTGGCCGAGCGCGAGGCCGATGACCCCGCGCGCACGCGCGAGCTGCTGCGGGAAATCCGCAGCGCCGGCGAGGACTGCCGCGATTTCGTCAAGCGCATGCTGGGGTTCTCCAAAGTGTCCTGCTTCGAGAGCCGGCCGACGCCGATGGCCGGGCTGATCGAGGACACGGTGCTGCTGTTTCGCCAGGCCGAGAGCCGGCATCTTCCTGTGGAGGTGAAGCTGCCGGAGGCGCCGGCGGTGCTGACGGTCGATCCCGTCCTGATCCGCCACGCGCTGTTCAACCTGCTCGTCAATGCAGCGCAGGCGACGCCGGACGGGGAGGACGGCATCGAGATCAGCCTCGAGCGCGGCGAAGACAGGGAGCGGAACCTGCCCGGCTGGACGTTGGCCGTGACCGATCACGGCCGGGGCATGCCGACGGAGGTCATGGAAAAGATTTTCGTGCCGTTCTACACCACGCGCAGCGATGGCACCGGCCTCGGCCTGCCGGTGGTGCAGCACGTCGCCCTGCTGCACGATGGCCAGGTGACGGTCAGCAGCGAGCCGGGGCATGGCACGCGTTTTGCAATCTGGTTGCCAGACCCTGTTTAATGCGCCCGATCCGGCCTGACATGTCGCAAAAAATCCTGGTGGTCGACGACGACCGCCACACCCGCATCCTGCTCGACCGGCTTCTCGCCAAGTCGGCCAGCGTCAACCTGGCTACCGATGGCGCCGAGGCGCGCCGACTGTTTGCCGGCGAGGATTTCAATCTGGTGCTGATGGACCAGCGCCTGCCCGACGCCAACGGCATCGACCTGCTGCGCGAGTTCCGCGCGCTCAGGCCCCACCTGGTCGGCATTCTCATGACCGGCTTCGCCGAGGTGCGCGATGCCGTGGCGGCGGTGCGGGAGGGATTGTTCGACTACCTGACCAAGCCCTTCGAGGATCTGGAGGCGCTGGAGGCCGTCATCGGCAAGGCGCTCGAACTGGATCGCGCCTATCGCGAGATCGACGGCCTGAAGGCGCGGCTGACGACCGAGGCGGACGCCCTCATCGGCCAGTCCGCCGCGATGGAGCGCGTGCTCGGCCAGATCCGCCAGGTCGCCGGCCTCGACACCACCGTGCTGCTGGAGGGCGAGAGCGGCACCGGCAAGGAGCTCGCTGCCAGGCTGATCCATGCGCTCAGCACCCGTGCCGACCAGCCGTTTCTCGAGGTCAATTGCGGCGGACTGCCGGAGAGCCTGCTGGAAAGCCTGCTCTTCGGCTACGAGAAGGGCGCCTTCACCGGGGCCAGCCAGGCCAGCGCCGGCTACTTCGAAAAGGCGCATGGCGGCAACCTCTTCCTCGACGAGATCGCCGACATGAGTCCCAAGCTGCAGAGCAGCCTGCTGCGCGTATTGCAGGACCACAGCTACGTGCGCATCGGCAGCACGCAGCCGCGCAAGGCCGATTTCCGCCTGATCTGCGCCACCAACCGGCCGCTGCTCGACGAGGTCAAGGCGGGCCGCTTTCGCGAGGACCTGTATTACCGCATCGCCGTGGTGTCGATCACCCTGCCGCCGCTGCGCGAGCGCGAGGGCGACATCGTGGCGCTGGCGGCGCATTTCCTCGACCACTACAACGCCAAGTTCGGCAAGGCCTGCGGGCCGTTCACGCCGGCTGCCATGCGGGCGCTGGAAACCTGCCGCTGGGAGGGGAATGTGCGCCAGCTGCAGCACTGCATCGAGCGCGCCGTGGCCCTGCACGCGGGCGGCCCGGTCGAGAGCATCCATCTGTTTCCATCGGGAGTGTCCAAGCCGAAGGAGGTTTCTCAGGCAGGAAGCCAGGCCCCGCAAGACAGTCTGAGTTATCAGGAGGCGCGTGCCGAGTTCGAGCGCGAGTATCTGCAGCGCTTGCTGGACGCTACGGGGGGAAACGTATCGGAGGCGGCACGCCTCAGCGGCATTCCCCGGCAGAATTTCTATGTAAAGGTGAAACGCTGGGGGCTGTCACTAAAAAGTGACACCTGACATGAATTAACGACAGCCGAATGGCCGCGTTTCCATTTTGCACTGCAATACCGCGGGAGAATTTGAAAAAGCATATTGGCACAAGGTTTGCATAAACAGGCGTATTCGTCAGTCAACCTTACAAGAGGTGATCAAAATGGACCAACGCACTTTGATGCAAGGCTTATCCCCGCTGAAAATGAAAGTCCTGGCGGCAAGCGTCGCCGCCGCACTCACGGCCGGCCTCGCTGGCTGTGTCGGAGGGCCCACCCGGGGCGCCGATACCACGGGCATCGACTGGGGCAAGATCCCGGCCACCAAGCTGGTCCTGTTCTACCCCGGCAAGTCCTCCTACGAATGGCTGCGCGACCCGGCCGCGCACAAGGGCGCCGCCAGCGAGACGGCGCGCGGCGATTCCTGCGTTTCCTGCCACGACGACGCCAAGGAAGAGCAGCGCCAGGGCGCCAAGATCCTGCGCGGCAACCATCCGCTCGAGCCGATCGCCCTGCCGGGCAAGCCCGGCCACGTGGACATGAACATCCAGGCGGCCTACGACGACAAGAACGCCTATTTCCGCTACCAGTGGAAAGGGGCCAACAACGTCGAGTACCCCTATTACCGCTTCGACGGCAAGGAATGGAAGGTCTATGGCGCTCCGCGCCTCGACAAGCCCGTCCAGGAAGGCAAGCAGCCCGCGATTTATGAAACGCGACTGTCCATGATGGTGGACGACGGCAAGGTGCCGATGTTCAAGGAGCAGGGCTGCTGGCTCACCTGCCATGAAGGCGAGCGCGACCTGAACCCCGCGACAAAGGAGGAAGTGGCGGCCAATGCGGCGATGAAGGCCTACAAGAAGACCGACGTGCGCAAATACCTGCCGGCCTCGCGCAGCAACGTTTCCGACTGGAAAACCGGCAAGTCGCCCGAGGAGATCGCGAAGATCAAGGCCGCCGGCGGCTTCGTCGACCTGATCCAGTGGCGCGGCCACCGCACCAATCCCGTCGGCGGCACCGACGACGGCTATGTGCTCGAGTGGCGCAACTTCGATGCCGGCAAGAACCATTTCGCCTCGAACATGGATACGGCCACCAAGCAGCCCAAGTTCATGTTCGACGCGGGCAAGTTCGGTTCCAAGGCGGTCACCGCCGACCAGGTCGGCAAGAAGGACAACTTCCTCATCAAGGGAGATAACGCCGTGCCGTTCGATCCGAAAGCCGGCTGGAAAGAGGGCGACATGCTGCCGAGATATGCCCTGCAGCCGGCGGATGCCAGCGGTTCCGCCGCCGACAACAAGGGCTTCGGCACCTGGAAGGACGGCATGTGGACGGTCGTGGTCGTGCGTCCGCTGAACCTGGCCAATCCAGACGACAAGGCGCTCAAGGCCGGCGGCGTGTACAGCGTCGGTTTCGCCATCCATGACGACAACATCACCACGCGCGGCCACTACGTGTCCTACGCCAAGACCGTCGGCCTCGGCGCCAAGGCCGACATCGTGGCGGTGAAGCTGCCCTGATCCGGTTTGCTCCCGGCGGCCGCGTGGCGGCCGGGATGCATGGATGCCGGAAAATTCCCAACCCTCGAATGGAGAACCAGAAATGAAGCTTCGCCCCCTGATCGCGCTCGTCGCCCTCGCCGGCCTGTGCCTGTCCGTCCCCGCCTTTGCCCAGTTCGATGCCGATGCCGCGGAAAACGTCTTCAAGGAGAACGACTGTCACAAGTGTCACCATGCCACGAAGGCCAAGAAGGGCCCGTCCCTGAAGAAGATCGCCGCCAAGTACAAGGAGAAGAAGCTCGACGAGAAGGAAGCCATCAAGCACATGACCGCCGGGCAGAAGGTCAAGCTCGATGACGGCAAGGAAGAGGACCACAAGATCATCGACACCAAGGACGTCAAGGTGCAGACGAACGTGGCCAAGTGGATGCTTTCCCACTGAACAAAGAATAGGGGCGCCGGACCATGAAAAGGGGAACTATCCTGTCGTTCATCCTGGCCGGCGCAGCCAGCCTGGCCCTTCTGGCGCCGGCGTCCGCTCGGGCCGAGGCCGGCAAGCTCGACAATGCCGGCTGCCTCGAATGCCACGACAGCAGCAAGAAGAAGATCGAGGTGCCGGGCAAGGACGACGAGAAGCGCACCCTGGCCCACATCAACGCCGGCAAGTTCGGCAAGGGCATCCACGGCGAGATGCAGTGCGTGGCCTGCCACAAGGAGATCACCGACAGCAAGGCCAACCACGCCAAAGCCAAGGACATCAAGCCGGCCAACTGCGTGGATTGCCACCAGGCCCTCTGGGAAACCGCCAGGCAGCAGCAAGGCGCCGACGAGAAGAACCGCCTTGGCCTCGTCGTCCGCAACATCGAGGCCTACAAGAGCTCCTTCCATGCCAAGCCGGACAAGGACGATCCCTCCCGTCCGATGGCGACCTGCGAGGATTGCCACAGCTCGCACGAATTCAACGTGCCGCCCAAGGGCAGCGAGCGGCGCACCGCCTGGCACAAGACGATCCCCGACACCTGCGGCGCGAAGTGCCACGAAGACCAGCTCGAGGCGTTTGCCGCCTCCGTGCACGGCGAGGAACTGATCGACAAGGGCAACATGAAGAGCGCGGTGTGCACCGACTGCCATACCTCGCACAACATCGCCGGCACCGCCTCCGAAACCTTCAAGCTCGCCAACGTCAATGCCTGCGGCAGCTGCCACGACAAGCAACTGAAGAGCTTTGCCGACACCTACCACGGCCAGGTCAACCGCCTCGGCTACGCTTACGCCGCCAAGTGCGCCGACTGCCACGAGAGCCACAAGATCCTGCCGGCCGACCATCCGAAATCGACGATCAACCCGAAGAACCGGCTGAAGACCTGCAGCAAGTGCCACAGCGACAAGAAGCCGGGCATGCACGACGCCACGCCGGGCTTCGTCACCTTCGGCCCGCATGCCAACACCCACGACTTCGAGAAGTACCCGCAGATGTGGATCGCCTCGAAGTTCATGGTCGCGCTGCTGATCTTCGTCTTCGCCTTCTTCTGGGCGCATTCCGGGCTCTGGTACTACCGCGAGTGGCAGGACCGCAAGGCCGGCAAGCCGCATGCGCGCATTGACACCCGGGGCATGAACCTCGACGAGAACCGGCAGCACTTCCGCCGCTTCCACTGGGGCTGGCGCCTCGGCCACCTGGTGTTCGCCCTCGTCACCATGACCCTGGTGCTGACCGGCACCACCGCGCTGTATGCCGAGAGCGCCTGGGCGCCCGTCGTCGCCAAGGCCCTCGGCGGGCCGAAGATGCTCGGCCTGATCCACCGGGTCTGCGCCGCGCTCTTCGTCGGCATCTTCCTCATCCACTTCGTTTATGTGATGCAGAAGCTGCTGCGCGACAGGAGCTTCCGCTGGTTCGGGCCGGATTCGCTGATTCCGAACTGGAAGGACTTCGCCGACTGCTGGGGCATGTTCAAGTGGTTCGTCGGCCGCGGCCCGAAACCGCTGTTCGACCGCTGGGCCTACTTCGAGAAGTTCGACTACTGGGCGGTGTTCTGGGGCGTGAACATCATCGGCTGGAGCGGCCTGATGCTGGCCTTCCCGCACGTGACGGCGAAGTACCTGCCGGGCTGGGTGTTCAACGTCGGCACCCTCATCCATGGGGAGGAAGCCTTCCTCGCCGCGGTGTTCCTGTTCACGGTGCATTTCTTCAACAACCACTTCAGGCCGGACAAGCTGCCGCCGCCCGACGTGGTGATGTTCACCGGCACCCAGTCCCTGCGCGAGTTCCGCCACGACCACCCGGCGCACTACCAGCGCATGGTGGATTCCGGCGAGCTGTCGAAGTACCTGGTCGAGGCGCCCTCGCCGGCGATGACCCGCGGCTCCAAGATCCTCGGCCTGACGCTCATCGCCGTCGGCCTGATCCTGCTGGTGCTGGTGGGGATCGGGTTCTTCAGCGGGTGAAGGGGCTGGCTTCGGGCGAAGGGATTGGCTTCGGCCGCGCCTGCGGCGCTTAACATCGCTGCGCGATGTTAGCCTTCGCCGCATGTTGTAGTTCCGGCCGCACCTGCGGTGCTTAACTTGCCGGGCGGCAAGTTAGCCTGCACTGAAACTCGCGCTGCTCGTTTTCGAACCAGAGGCTTCTCACCCTCCACCAGCCACAAGACAAGAAAGCCGGCCCTAAGCCGGCTTTCTTGTCTTGGAGCGGGTGAAGGGAATCGAACCCTCGTATGCAGCTTGGGAAGCTGCCGTTCTGCCATTGAACTACACCCGCGAACGGCGCCATTCTACCTGTTAGAATTCCCCCATGGAAATCAGCGTCAACGGCGAGCAGCGCAGTGTCGCGGCCGCGCTTTCGGTGGCGGAGCTGTTGCGCGGGATGGGGCTGGAAGGCAAGCGCCTGGCGGTCGAGCGCAACGGCGAGATCGTGCCGAAGAGCAATCACGCCGCCACCGCGCTCGCCGAGGGCGACCGCATCGAGATCGTCATCGCCGTTGGTGGCGGATAAGGGAATCATGAACAGCGACCAGCTCATCATCGCCGGCAAGGCCTACAACTCCCGCCTGCTCGTCGGCACCGGCAAGTACAAGGATTTCGACGAGACGCGCAAGGCCATCGAGGCCTCGGGCGCCGAGATCGTCACGGTGGCGATCCGCCGCACCAACATCGGCCAGGAGCCGGGCCAGCCGAGCCTGCTCGACTACCTGCCGCCCTCGAAATACACCCTGCTGCCGAACACCGCCGGCTGTTACACGGCGGAGGACGCCGTGCGCACCCTGCGCCTGGCGCGCGAGCTGCTCGACGGCCACGACCTGGTCAAGCTGGAAGTGCTGGGCGATGCGCAGACGCTGTTCCCCGACATGCCGCAGACGCTGGCGGCGGCCGAGACGCTGGTGAAGGACGGCTTCAAGGTGATGGTGTATTGCGCCGACGACCCGATCCAGGCGAAGCGGCTTGAAGAAATCGGCTGCGTCGCGGTGATGCCGCTCGCTTCCCTCATCGGCTCCGGCATGGGCATCCTCAATCCGTGGAACCTGCGCCTGATCATCGACAACGCCAAGGTGCCGGTGCTGGTCGACGCCGGCGTCGGCACCGCCTCCGATGCCGCCATCGCCATGGAGCTGGGCTGCGACGGCGTGCTCATGAATACCGCCATCGCCGGGGCGCAGAACCCGGTGCTGATGGCTTCCGCAATGAAAAAGGCGGTGGAAGCGGGGCGAGAGGCGTATCGGGCAGGGCGCATGCCGAGGAAGCTGTATTCCGCCACTCCCAGCTCGCCGACCGGCGGCTTGATCGGCAGGGCCTGAGCTTGGTCTCCGCCGATGCTCCCGCCCTGCCGGAAAAGCGGCGGCCGATCCGCAGCTTCGTGCTGCGCCAGGGCAGGGTATCCGTCGCCCAGGCGCGGGCGTGCGCGCAGTTGCTGCCGCGGTACGGCATTCCCTATGCGCCGCAGCCCCTCGATCTCGAGCGGACATTCGGCCGCAGTGCGCCGAAAATCCTGGAAATCGGCTTCGGCATGGGCGAGACGACCGCCGCCATCGCCGCCGCGCACCCGGAGAACGACTACCTGGGGATCGAGGTGCACACCCCCGGCGTCGGCAGCCTGCTGAAGCGCATCGACGAGCGCGGCATCGGCAATCTGCGGCTGATCCAGCACGATGCCGTGGAGGTGCTGCGCGAAATGATCGCGCCGGGGTCGCTCGACGGCGCCCACATCTTCTTTCCCGATCCCTGGCCGAAGAAGCGCCACCACAAGCGCCGTCTCGTGCAGCCTGACTTTGTCGCCCTGCTGGCGAGCCGGATCAAGTCCGGCGGCTATGTGCATCTGGCGACCGACTGGCAGGAGTATGCCGAGCAGATGCTGGCGGTGCTTGCCGCGGAGCCGATGCTGGCGAACACGGCGGCAGGCTTTGCGCCCCGCCCGGACTACCGGACGCAAACCAAATTCGAGACGCGCGGCCTGAAGCTGGGGCACGGCGTCTGGGATGTCGTTTTCAGGAAGCAATGAGCCACGACGAACATTCCGTCGGCAGCGTCACGCAGGCGAGCCTGCGCGATCGCGCCCGCGAGATTCTCGACGGCGAGCCGCGCTTCCAGCTCCTGCGTTCCGCCCTGCCGAGCCTCGATCAGCTGCTCAACGCCTTCTACGCCATGCCGCTCGCGCCGGCGCTGGCCCGCAAGCTGACGCTGGCGCGCGAGCAGCGTCCGGAGATTTACGAGCACAGCCTGCAGATGACGCTGATCGCGCTGTTCCTCGCCATCAGGAGCCGCCTGCCCGACTGTGACCTGGCCGCCGTCGCCGCCGCCGGCATGCTGCACGACCTCGGCGAGCTGGATGTCGATCCGGAGCTGCTGCGCCCGGGGCGCCGCCTCGAGGCGGCCGAACTGCGCCACGTCTATGCCCACCCGATGACGGCCTACCTGATCCTGAAGGAATATCCGCAATACCATCCGCAGATCAGTTCGGCGGTGTTCGAGCACCACGAGCGGCTCGACGGCAGCGGCTACCCGCGCGGCCTGAAGGGCGGGGAGATCGGCCCCGTCGGCCAGATCCTGATGCTGGCCGAGGCGGTCACCACGCTGTTCGAGAAGAGCTGGCGCACCCACGGCGCTTCACGCCTGTCGGTGATGCTGAAAATGAACCGCCACAAGTTCAACCCGGAACTGATCGACCACCTGATCGGCCTGCTGCATGGCGGCGAACCCCGGGGACTGGACAGCCTGGGGGAGGTTTCGGCCGAGGTGGTCGTCGCCCAGCTCGACCAGCTGGCCGAGATCTTTCGCAACTGGCATGGCGCCTATCAGGGCTGCTCGGTGGACACGCCGAAGGTCGCCGAGGCGCCGCTGGTGGCCTTCGTCAACGAGCGCATCAGCGGCCTCGAGCAGACCCTGCTGGAAACCGGCTTCCACCCCGACGAGTTGGCGGCGCTTGCCGCCGGCATCGAGAACGATGCCGTCGCCCTGGCCGAGATGCAGCTGATGGTGCGCGAGTCGCGCTGGCAGGTGAGCGACATCCTCAACGAAGTGCGGCGCCGCTGGACGGAGCTTCAGGCGGACGCCGCCGGCCGCGCCCTCGTCGAGGACTGGATCGGGCGCACCGAGGCCCTGCTGCAGGGCTGAGCGCTCATTCCCGCAGGAACAGCTGCAGCAGATCGTTGAGAAAGCGCCGGCCGTGATCGGTCGGCACGACAATTTCCGCCGTTTCCACCAGCAGGCCACGCGCGGCCGCCTCGTCGAGCTGCGGCCGGATCGCCTCCAGGGCCAGCCCCGTCCGCTCGGCGAACAGCCGCGGCGGAAAGCCTCGGGTCAGGCGCAACGCGTTCATCATGAATTCGAAGGGCAGGTCCGCGGCGGCAACCGCGTGCGCCTCCTGCACGGCGTCGCCGCGCTCCGCGCCCTCCAGGTAGGCCTGCGGGTGCTTGTGCTTCATCGTGCGCCGCACGCCTTCGTGCGAGGAAATCTTGCCGTGCGCGCCGGCGCCGATGCCGAGGTAGTCGCCGAACAGCCAGTAGTTGAGGTTGTGGCGGCACTCGGCCCCCTTGCGCGCGAAGGCGGAGGTCTCGTAGTGGCCGTAGCCGCGCGCGGCCAGCGTCTCCTCCACCGCATCCTGCATCTGCGCCGCCAGGTCGGCATCCGGCAGCGGCGGCGGCGCCCGGTGGAAGGCGGTGTTCGGCTCCAGCGTCAGGTGGTAAGCGGAGAGGTGCGGCGTGCCGAAGGCCGCGGCCGCCGCGATGTCGGCGCGCGCCTCCTCGAGCGTCTGCCCGGGCAGGGCGTACATCAGGTCGAGGTTGGCGTTGTCGAAGTGCTTCAAGGCAAGTTCGACGGCGTGCCGCGCCTCGTCCGCGTCGTGGATGCGCCCGAGCGCGGCGAGGTGGCGCGGATTGAAGCTCTGCACGCCGACGGAGAGGCGGTTGACGCCGGCGGCGCGGTAGCCGGCAAAGCGGCCCGCCTCGGCGGTGCCGGGGTTGGCTTCCAGCGTGACTTCGGCCTCCGGCAGCAAAGTCAGCCGCGCGCGCACGGCGGCGAGCAGGGCGTCGACCGATTCGGGCGAGAGCAGGCTCGGCGTGCCGCCGCCGATGAAGACGCTGGTGACCGGCCGGCCCCAGACCAGCGGCAGCGACTGCTCCAGGTCGGCGATCAGCGCGGCCAGGTAGCGCGCTTCCGGAATGCCCTCGCGCGCCTCGTGCGAGTTGAAGTCGCAGTAGGGGCACTTCCTCACGCACCAGGGAAAGTGGATGTAGAGCGAGAGCGGCGGCGGGCTCGCCAGTCCGGCCGGCGCGCCTCCGCCTGCGGAAACGATCGGGATGACGCGGCGCGTCATGAGGGGAATCAGATCCCCGCGCGCAAACGCTCGGCGAGCCTGGCGAAGGCGAGGGCGCGGTGGCTGATGCCGTTCTTCGCTTCCGCCGTCAGCTCCGCCGAGGAACAGTTCGCCGAGGGCACGAGGAACAGCGGGTCGTAGCCGAAGCCGCCCGCGCCGCGCGGCGCCGCCAGGATCTCGCCGTGCCATTCGCCCTCGGCGATGACCGGCTGCGGATCCTCGGCATGGCGCAGCAGCACCAGCACGCAGACATAGTGGGCGCGGCGGTCGGGGCGGCCTTCCAGCGCGGCGAGCAGCCTGGCGTTGTTGCGTGCGTCGCGCGCATCGCGGTCGCCCTCCTTGCCGGCATAGTAGGCGGAGTGCACGCCCGGCTCGCCCCCGAGCGCCGGCACGCACAGGCCGGAGTCGTCGGCGAGCGCTGGCAGGCCGGAGAGCTTCGCGGCGTGGCGCGCCTTGGCCAGGCCGTTCTCGAGGAAGGTGCAGTGCGGCTCCTCTGCCTCGGGGATGGCGAAGGCCGACTGCGGCAGCACCTCGATGTCGAAAGGCGCGAACAGCGCCGCGAACTCGCGCAGCTTGCCGGGGTTGTTGGAGGCGAGGACGAGCTTGTCGAACATTGCAGGGACCTTTCACCACGGCGAACATGGCGACACGGCGGAAGATGGATTTCGCCGTGTCGCCGTGCGCGCCGTGGTTATGCTTTTTCCAAGGCAGCCTTCTGCGCCGCCACCAGCTGCGCGATGCCGCGCTCGGCCAGTCCGAGCAGGGTGTCGAGCTCGGCGCGCGAGAACGGCGCGCCTTCCGCCGTGCCCTGCACCTCGATCATGCCGCCGGAGGCGGTCATGACGACGTTCATGTCGGTGTCGCAGGCGGAATCTTCCGGATAGTCGAGGTCGAGCACCGGCAGGCCGTCGTAGATGCCGACGGAGACGGCGGCGACCAGCTCGCGCAGCGGATGGCGCGCGATGGCGCCCTCGGCGACCAGCTTCGAGAAGGCATCGTGGGCGGCGACGCAGGCGCCGGTGATGGAGGCGGTGCGCGTGCCGCCGTCGGCCTGCAGCACGTCGCAGTCGATCTGCACGGTGCGCTCGCCGAGCGCCTCGAGGTCGGTGACGGCGCGCAGCGCCCGGCCGATCAGGCGCTGGATCTCCAGCGTGCGCCCGCTTTGTTTTCCCTTGGCCGCCTCGCGCGCGCTGCGGGTGTGCGTCGAGCGCGGCAGCATGCCGTATTCGGCGGTGAGCCAGCCCTGGCCGAGGCCGCGCAGGAAGCCCGGCACACCCGGCTCGACGCTGGCGGTGCACAGCACTTTCGTGTCGCCGAATTCGACCAGCACCGAGCCTTCGGCGTGGCGCGTGAAGTTGCGCGTGATCGTCACGCGGCGCAGTTCGTCGGCGCGGCGGCCGCTGGGCCTGTTCATTTGGCTATCCCCCTGTCCCCCTTCCCGGGGAAGGGGGTAACGGTTGTTCGCGGGCGGAGCCCGCTCCTTGTTGTTGACTGCGCCGCCCTTGGGGCGGCCCGGCGGGCTGCGCTCATTTCGAGTATTTCTTGATGGCGGCGTTGATTTCCTGGATGGCGCGCTCGATGTCCTCGTCCGACAGGTTGGGCAGGGGCTGGGTGCCCTTGCGCGCCTTGGCGAAGGCTTCCATCTGCGTCGTGAAGGAGTCGACCGGCATGGTCTTGGTCGACACGCTGCCGAGGGTGTCCTCGGCGTAGTTGTCTTCCCAGCGGATGGCGATCATCGACAGGTTGTCGGCGTTGGCGCCGCCGCGGGCCTCGGCCTGGTTCAGCAGGGCGGGGGTCGCCTGGACGACGTTGCCGCTGCCCATGGCGCGGGGGATCACGTCGCTCGGGAGCGGCCCCCAGACGCCGTCGGTGCACAGCACGATGATGTCGCCGGTCATCAGCGGCGTCTTCTTGGAGTAGTCGATCTGCGGGGCGCTGGCGCCGCCGAGGCAGCTGAAGATGCGGTTGCGCGCCGGGTGGTGGATGGCGGCTTCGGCGGTGATGAGGCCGTCCTCGATCATGCGCTGCACGCGCGAATGGTCGCGCGTCTGGGCGAGGATGCGTCCGCCGCGGATGGCATACAGGCGCGAATCGCCGGCATGGGCCCAGTAGGCGATGGAGTCCTGCACGATGCAGGCGACGCAGGTGGTGCGCGGGGCTTCCGGCAGGAAGCGGTCGGCGGCGTAGTCGAGGATGGCGTGGTGGGCGTTGCCGAGGGCGCCGGAAAGGAACAGGAAGGGGTCCTTCAGCAGCGGGTGGGCCTCGCGCTGGAAGGCCTCGGTGATGTACTGCACGGCGATCTGCGCCGCCACCTCGCCGTGCAGGTGGCCGCCCATGCCGTCGGCGACGACCATCAGCAGCGAGTCGCGCGAATAGCTGTAGGCGATGCGGTCCTCGTTGGTCGGGCGCCGGCCGGGACGGCTTTCCTGGTAGATGGTGAATTTCATGCCGCCTCCGCCGGGCCGTCCCGAGGCGGCGGCAAGTCAGCGACATGGAGCAGGCGCAGCCTGCGAACCGCTGTTGCCTCCGCCCCCGGGGCGGGGGTTAGGGGGTGGGTCGTGTTCATTTCATCAGGTCCCGCACGTGTTTGCGCAGGCCGCCGAGAAAGGTCGGCTTGGGCACGTTGCGCTCCCTGTCGGCAAGCGCCTTCTGCAGGGCGAACACGCTTTGCGGGCGCTCCAGGTAATTCAGCCGCATGCACCAGTCCACGGTCTCCAGCAGCTGCCTCGAGTATTTGTCAGGCCAGCGCTTCAGCGCCGAAACCAGCTGGTCGCGGTCGAGGCGCTGGTCGGCCGCCTGCGGCGCCGCCGCGGCCATGCAGGCATACATGCTGGCGCCGATCGAGTAGATGTCGGTCCACGGCCCGAGCAGCTCGCGCCGGGTGTTGTTGTACTGCTCGGGCGCGGCGAAGCCGGGCGTGTACATCGGCTTGAGCAGCGGCGTGTCGATCGACAGCGTCTGGCGGGCGGCGCCGAAATCGATCAGCACCGGCTGGCCGTCGTTGCGCAGGTAGACGTTGGAGGGCTTGATGTCGAGGTGCAGCAGCTTGTGCGTGTGCACCTCGCGCAAGCCGTTGAGCAGCCGCGCGAAGACGGTGCGGATGAAGCTCTCGCGTATTTCGCCCTTGTGCTTCTGGATGTGCTCCTGCAGGGTGCGGCCGCGCTCGTATTGCATCACCATGTAGACGGTCTCGTTGGCGCGGAAGAAGTTCAGCACCTGCACGACGTTGGGGTGGGAAATCTTCGCCAGGGCGCGGCCTTCCTCGAAGAAGCACTTCATGCCGTAGCGGAAGGTGGCGACGTTCTCCTCGGCGATGGAGGGCAGGGCGTCGCCCTCGGAGCGCAGCGCCAGCGAGTTGGGCAGGTATTCCTTGATGGCGACCGGCGTCCCGTCCTTGTCGAAGGCGAGATAGACGATCGAGAAGCCGCCCAGCGAGAGCTGGCGCTCGATGCGGTACTCTTCGAGCTGGTAGCCGGGGGGCAGCGGAACGTTGGCTTGGGAGGGCGGCATGCGCTGGGCGGAGCGGTCGGGCGGTGTGCGCCGGCATCATATCGGGTTAAGATAAGGCTCGATTGTCTTTTTTTATCGCCGCGCTGTAAAGCTGCGGTGCGGGTGCTTCGCATGATCTACAGCATGACGGGATATGCCGTGCAGATGCGCGACATCGGGCGCGGCATCCTTCACCTCGAACTGCGCACGGTCAATTCGCGCTATCTCGACATGAATTTCCGCATTGCCGAGGAGGTGCGCATCGTCGAGCCGGGGCTGCGGGAGATGATCTCCGGCCGGCTCAACCGCGGCAAGGTCGATTGCCGCCTCAACCTGCTGCCGTCGACGACGGCGCCGCGCGAGGCGAGCCTGAACCGCGCCCTGCTGCAGCAGCTGGCGGCCTTGCAGTCGGGCGTGCACGACCAGCTGCCGGAGGCGTCCCCCCTGTCCGTGGCCGAGGTGCTGCGCTGGCCCGGCATGCTCGGCGACGACCAGCCCGGCGCGGATACCCTGCAGGCCGAATGCGCCGCGCTGGCGAAAGGCGCCCTCGACGAACTGGTTGCCACCCGTGCCCGCGAGGGCGAGAAGCTGGGGGCGATGATCCTCGAGCGGGTCGGGCGCATGCGCACGCTGGTGGCCGAAGCGGCGCCGAAGCTGCCGCAGGCCCTGGCCGACTACCAGGAGCGCATGGCGACCCGCCTGCGCGAGGCGGCCGCCAGCCTGGACGAGGAGCGCATCCGCCAGGAAATGGGCCTGTTCGCCACGCGCGTCGACGTCGCCGAGGAGCTGAACCGCCTCGTCGCCCACCTCGACGAAGTGGCGCGCGTCGTCGGCAAGGGCGGCGCCATCGGCAAGCGGCTCGACTTCCTGATGCAGGAACTCAACCGCGAGGCCAACACCCTCGCCTCGAAATCGGTTTCCTCGGAAATCACCGCCATTGCCGTCGACATGAAGCTGCTGATCGAGCAGATGCGCGAACAGGTTCAAAACATAGAGTAATGGCAGGCAATCTCTTCATCGTCGCCGCCCCCTCCGGCGCCGGCAAGACGACGCTGGTGAAGATGCTGCTCGAGCGCGACGGCGGCATCCGGCTGTCGGTCTCCTACACCACGCGCTCGCCGCGGCCGGGCGAGGCGAATGGCCGCGAGTACCATTTCATCGACGTGCCGGCCTTCCTCGCCATGCGCGGGCGCGGCGAGTTCCTCGAGTGCGCCGAGGTGCACGGCAACCACTACGGCACCTCGCGCGCCTGGATCGAGCGGCAGATGGCCGCCGGTCAGGACATCCTGCTGGAGATCGACTGGCAGGGCGCGCAGCAGGTGCGCAAGGTTTTTCCGGGCAGCATCGGCATTTTCATCCTGCCGCCCTCCGTCGAGGAGCTCGAGCGGCGGCTGACGGGGCGCGGCCAGGACAGCGCCGGGATCATCGCCCGCCGTGTGGCCGCCGCCCTGGACGAAATGCGCCACGTCAGGGAGTTCGATTATGTTATTATTAACAACAAGTTGTCGGAGGCAATCGAAGACCTCCAGACGGTAGTGCGCGCGGTTCGTCTGCGCACCGCCTCGCAGCTCGACCGCCACCACGCGCTTTTTGCGTTTCTCGAACCGGACTCATAGGAAAAAACCATGGCCCGCATCACCATCGAAGACTGCCTCAAAAGGATTCCCAACCGCTTCCAGCTGACCCTGGCCGCCACCTACCGCGCGCGCCAGATCACCATCGGCGGCACGCCCCTCGTCGACGACAACAAAGACAAGCCGACGGTGATCGCGTTGCGCGAAATCGCGGCAGGCAAGGTCGGCCTGGAAGTGCTCAACCGCGGGCAGGCCTGAGCAGTCACGCGGGAGAGGATGGTGAGCCATGCATGCCGCCGCATCCCCTCCCGGCCCGCAAACCCCGCAAGCCTACGACACTGAATTCACCCTTCAGCT
>CAJPFL010000257.1 GCA_905339315.1 Rhodocyclaceae bacterium | reverse complement strand
AGGCCTTGGCCTCACCACCAAACTTGCTCGACAACACCGTCGTGATCGCCGCCGTCAAGGTCGTCTTGCCATGGTCCACGTGTCCAATCGTCCCCACGTTCACATGCGGCTTCGTACGTTCAAATTTGCCTTTGGCCATGTCGTTACCTGTCCCTAAAAGTCATCAAACCAAACAAAAACAGCTGCGCTGGTGGTGCCCATGGCGTGGATTGAACACGCGACCTCTCCCTTACCAAGGGAGTGCTCTGCCACTGAGCTACATGGGCAGTTAACTGCTTTAACTGCTGCTGGAGCGGCGAACGGGAATCGAACCCGTGTCATCAGCTTGGAAGGCTGAGGTTCTACCATTGAACTACCGCCGCCCGCCGTCACCCCCGGAAACCGCCAGTGCCATGCCGGCCCCATCTTTCTGCTGGTGGAGGGGGAAGGATTCGAACCTTCGAAGGCAGAGCCGACAGATTTACAGTCTGTTCCCTTTGACCGCTCGGGAACCCCTCCAGCGAAACAGCAGATTTTGCTTGTTTTAGTCAAAAAAGTCAAACATCTGTCGAATCAGGCAAGAAAATCGCTTGTGCCGTCATAAGCCTGCGTCTTGCTGATGCTAATGACACCGATTTTCACCCCGGGCGTAGAATCAGCTGCCCAGTCCTGTCGAGGCCGAAATGAACATTCCAATCGAATCCCAAGCCCTTGATGCCCTGTTCCTTCAGGCCAGAACCCACAATGCCTGGTTCGACAAGCCGGTCGATGACGCCCTGCTGCATCGGATCTGGGATCTCGCCCGCATGGGGCCCACCTCCGCCAACTGCAGCCCGATGCGGGTGGTGTTCGTCAAGTCGCCCGAAGCCAAGGCACGTCTCCTGCCCGCGTTGATGGAGGGCAATCGCGCCAAGACCCTGACCGCGCCGGTCACGGCCATTTTCGGCAATGACTCCCAGTTTTTCGAACTATTGCCCACACTGTTCCCGCATACCGATGCCCGCGCCTGGTTCGCTGGGCCGGGAAAGGAGGGGGTTGCCGCCGCCACCGCCTTCCGCAACGGCACACTGCAGGCCGCCTATTACATGCTCGCCGCCCGCGCCCTCGGCCTAGATTGCGGCCCCATGTCAGGCTTCGACAATGCCCTGGTCGATCAAGAATTCTTTCCCGGCGGCAGGATCAAGTCGAACTTCATCTGCAGTCTTGGCTATGGCGATCCCAAGGGGGTGTTTCCGCGCAGCCCAAGGCTTGAGTTCGAAGAAGCCTGCAGCATTGCGTGAAGGTGGCGACTGACACATGAACAATCCCTACGCGCCCCATCCGCCGCTGCCGGCCGCGCTGATCGAGGAACTTGCGCAACGCTTTGTCGATCGTTTTTCCATCAGCCAGGCCGTACGCGACCAGCATGGCCGGGACGAATCGGTGCATCCGGCAGCGGCCCCGGACGCCGTGGTGTTCGTCGAGACAACGAAAGAAGTTGCCGAAGTAGTCCGCCTCTGCAGTCAGCACCGGATGCCGGTGATCCCTTACGGTGCTGGCAGTTCGGTCGAGGGTCATTTCCTGGCCATCTGCGGTGGCGTCTGCATCGATCTTTCGCGCATGAACCGCATCGTGGCCATCCATGCCGAGGACCTCGACGCCACCGTCCAGCCCGGCGTCACCCGCAAGCAACTGAACGCCGAACTGCATGGCACCGGCCTGTTCTTTCCAATCGATCCGGGTGCCGATGCCTCAATCGGTGGCATGGCCGCCACGCGCGCCTCTGGCACCAATGCTGTGCGCTACGGCACCATGCGCGAGAACGTACTGGGCATGACCGTGGTGCTGGCCGACGGCCGCATCATTCGAACGGGAGGACGGGTGAAGAAGTCCTCCGCCGGCTACGACCTGACCCGCCTGTTCATCGGCTCCGAAGGCACTTTGGGCATCATCACCGAGCTGACCGTCAGGCTCTATCCGTTGCCGGAAGCCATCTCCAGCGCCGTCTGCACCTTTCCCGGCGTGGATGCTGCCGTCGACACGGTCATCCAGACCATCCAGCTCGGGATTCCGGTGGCGCGCATCGAACTGCTCGACGCTCTCACCATTTCCGCCGTAAACCGCTACAGCAAGACGTCGCTGACGGAAGCACCCACACTGTTTTTCGAGTTTCACGGCTCTCCCTCTGCGGTCGAGGAACAGGCCACGCTGGTGCAGGAAATCGCCGTCGGCCACGGCGGCATGGACTTCGAGTGGGCCACCCGGCCCGAAGACCGCTCCCGGCTCTGGCAGGCCCGCCACGACGCCTACTTCGCCTGCCTGCAGCTGAAGCCCGGCTCGCGCGCCTTCCCCACGGATGTCTGCGTGCCGATCTCGCGCCTGGCCGAGTGCATCCGTGCCACTAACGAGGACATCGCCCGCAGCGCGATCCCCATTCCGCTCTTCGGCCATGTTGGAGACGGCAACTTCCACCTGGTGGTACTGATCGATCCTGACAGTTCGCAGGAGGTGGCGGAGGCCGAGCAGATCAACCATGCGGTCGTCACCCGCGCGCTGGCCATGGAGGGCACCTGCACCGGCGAGCATGGCGTAGGCATCGGCAAGCAGCAATTCCTCGTCGCCGAGCACGGCGAAGCGGCGGTCGACGTCATGCGCGCACTGAAGCGCGCGCTCGATCCGGACAACCTGCTCAATCCCGGCAAGATCCTGCCCTGAGCGCATAGCGCAACGTGTAGAATTTCCCGCGGCGGCGGCCCACAAGGCGGCCGACCGGTCGGGACCATACAAGCGGCCCCACGTCAAAAACACGATTTTTGCGTAAGGAGAATTCCATGGCGGAAACCGCCGCTCCGGTTCGTCCCAGATCGGCAACGGACCTCGATACCAAGTACACCCTCGAATCCGGCCGAGTCTATCTCACCGGCACCCAGGCCCTAGCCCGCCTGCCGATGATGCAGCGCGAGCGCGACCTTACTGCTGGCCTCAATACCGCCGGCTTCATCTCCGGCTACCGCGGCTCGCCGCTGGGAGCGCTCGATCTGACCCTCTGGAAAGCCCGCCGGCACCTCGACGCCCACCACATCCGGTTCCAGCCGGGCGTCAACGAAGACCTCGCCGCCACCGCCCTGTGGGGCACCCAGCAGGTCAACCTCTTTCCCGGCGCGAAGTACGATGGCGTGTTCGGCATGTGGTATGGCAAGGGGCCTGGCGTCGACCGCTGCGGCGACGTTTTCCGCCATGCCAATGCCGCCGGCACCTCGAAGTTCGGCGGTGTGCTGGCGGTGGCCGGCGACGACCACGCCGCGCGCTCCTCCACCGTGGCGCACCAGACCGAGCACCTCTTCAAGGCCGTCATGATGCCGGTGCTGGCGCCCTCCGGCGTGCAGGACTACCTCGACCTCGGCATGCATGGCTGGGCGATGTCGCGTTACTCCGGCTGCTGGGTGGCCTTCAAGGCGGTGGCCGACACCATCGAGTCGTCGGCCTCGGTCTACATCGATCCCCACCGCGTCAACATCACGCAACCCGACTATGCCCTGCCGCCGGGCGGGCTCAACATCCGCTGGCCGGATGACCGCCTGGTGCAGGAAGAGCGACTGCTGCACCACAAGCTCTACGCTGCCCTGGCCTATGCCCGCGCCAACAGGCTGAACCAGCTCGTCATCGACAGCCCGAACCCGCGCCTCGGCATCATCACCTGCGGCAAGTCCTATCTCGACGTGCGCCAGGCCTTCGACGACCTCGGCATCGACGACACATTGGCTGCCGAGATCGGCATCCGCCTCTACAAGATCGGCATGGTGTGGCCGCTTGAGTCCGAAGGCGTGCGCCATTTCGCAGAAGGACTGGAGGAGATCCTCGTCGTCGAGGAAAAGCGCCAGCTCATCGAGTATCAACTGAAGGAAGAACTCTACAACTGGCGCGAGGACGTGCGTCCACGCGTCATCGGCAAGTTCGACGAGAAGGGCGAGTGGGCCCAGCCCCACGCCGATTGGCTGCTGCCGGCCTGCGGCGAGCTGACGCCAGCCGTGATCGCCCGCGTCATCGCCGCGCGCATCGGCCGCTACGTCACCTCCGACCGCATCCAGGCGCGCCTCGCATTCCTCGAAGCCAAGGAGCACGCGCTGGAGAAATCGGTGATCCCGATCCAGCGCACCCCGTACTTCTGCTCGGGCTGCCCGCACAACACGTCGACGCGCGTACCCGAGGGCAGTCGCGCGCTGGCCGGCATCGGTTGCCACTTCATGGCGACCTGGATGAACCGCTCCACCGCCACTTTCTCGCACATGGGCGGCGAGGGCGCCGCCTGGGTCGGCCAGGCACCCTTCACCGAGACGCGCCACGTCTTCGCCAACCTCGGTGACGGCACCTACTTTCACTCTGGCCTTTTGGCAATTCGCCAAGCGGTCGCCGCCGGGCATCCGATCACCTACAAGATCCTCTACAACGACGCCGTCGCCATGACCGGCGGCCAGCCGGTTGACGGCAACCTCAGCGTGCCGCAAATCGCCCGACAGCTCGAAGCCGAAGGCGTCGGCAAGATCGTCGTCGTCACCGACGGCACCGAGCGCACCTACACGGTGGCCGACCTGCCGCAGGGCGTGCCGCTGCGCCACCGCGACGAGCTGGACCTCGTCCAGCGCGAGCTGCGCGAATGCCCCGGCGTCTCGGCGCTCATCTACGACCAGACCTGCGCGGCGGAGAAGCGCCGGCGCCGCAAGCGCGGCAAGCTCCCCGACCCGGCGCGGCGCGTCTTCATCAACGAGGCGGTGTGCGAAGGCTGCGGCGACTGTTCCGAGCAGTCCAACTGCCTGTCGGTGGTGCCGGTGGACACCGGGTACGGCCGCAAGCGCGCCATCGACCAGTCCGCCTGCAACAAGGATTACAGCTGCCTGAAGGGCTTTTGCCCCAGCTTTGTCACCATTGAGGGCGGCAGACTGCGCAAGGGCAAGGCGATTGAAGCCGACGCGCACAGTTTCGCCACCCTGCCCGAGCCGCAGATTCCTGCGACCCAAAAGCCATGGGGCATCCTCATCACCGGCGTCGGCGGCACCGGCACCATCACCCTCGGCGCGCTGATCGGCATGGCGGCACACCTCGATGGCAAGGGCGTCACCGCGCTCGACATGACCGGCCTGGCGCAGAAATTCGGCGCCGTCTTCTCGCATGTGCGCATCGCCGAGCGGCCTGAGGACATCCATGCCGTGCGCGTGGCGGCGGGCGAGGCCAACGCAGTCATCGGCGGCGATATCGTGGTCACGGCCAACACCGAGGCGCTGGCCAAGATGCAAACCGGCGCGACACGTGCCGTTGTCAACTGCACTGAAACCCCGACCGCCGAGTTCATTCGCAACCCTGACTGGCAATTTCCGCTGGACAGGATGCAGCAGACCATCCTCGAGGCCACTGGCGAGGGCCGCGCCGACTTTATCGACGCCAACGGACTGGCGACGGCGCTGATGGGTGACGCCATCTACGGCAACCTGCTGCTGCTCGGCCATGCCTGGCAGAAGGGGCTGGTGCCGGTCTCGCTGGAATCCCTCACGCGCGCCATCGAACTGAACGGCGTGGCGGTGGAGACCAACCTGCAAGCTTTTCTCTGGGGCCGGCGCGCCGCTCACGACCGCACCGCCGTGGAGCGCTTCGCCCGGCCGTCCAAAGTCGTCGAGCCCCCCCGTACACAATCCTTGGACGAACTCGTTGCGTCTCGCGCCGACTACCTTACCGCCTACCAGGACGCCGCCTATGCCGCCCGCTACCGGGCGCTGGTGGAGCAGGTGCGCACCGTGGAAGCGCCGCTCAGATCGACGCGACTCGCCGTTACGGTGGCGAACAACTATTTCAAGCTGCTGGCGGTGAAAGACGAGTATGAAGTGGCGCGCCTCCATGCCGCCCCGGCCTTCCACGCCCAGATCGCCGACGCCTTCGAAGGCGGCTACCGCCTGAACTTTCATCTGGCGCCGCCGCTGCTGACCAAAACCGACCCCGTCACCGGCCGGCCACTGAAGCGCGCCTACGGGCCATGGATGCTGACGGCGTTGCGCTGGCTGGCGAAGCTGAAATTCCTGCGCGGCAGTCCATTCGACGTCTTCGGAAAATCGGCGGAGCGACGCCTGGAGCGGCGCCTCATCGTCGAGTACGAGCAGGACATCGCCGAATTGCTTCGCTGCCTGGATGCGTCGAATCTCGCTTCAGCCATCGACCTTGCCGGCCTGCCCGAGCACATTCGCGGCTTCGGCCATGTCAAGCTGCGTGCCGCGGAGGCGGCGCAGCAGAAGCGACAGTCTTTGCTACAAGCGTGGCGCACATCGGGCGCACCGGAGCCGAGAACGTCATGAGTTATGTACAACACTCGCTGCTCTGGCCCTGTCCCGCAGCCGCAAATCCGGGAGTAAGATGCGACCATTGCGCTACAGGAGGGCATCATGTCCACTGAAAACCCTAATGCCGATCCACTCGAGTTTCTCAAGGGTATGTGGGGCAGCATGGGCTTCGCCGTGCCCGGGATGGTGACGCCGACGCTGGACGTGAACGAAATCGACAAGCGCATCACCGACCTGAAGACCGTCGAGGGCTGGCTGCGCATGAACCTCAACATGCTGCAGATGAGCATCCAGGGGCTGGAGATGCAACGCGCCACGCTCGCCGCCATGCAGGCCATCAGCCAGTCGGCCAGCTCTCCCGAGGCCAACGCCAATCCCTTCGCCAATCCGGCCTTGTGGCCCTGGAACATGATGCAAGCGGGCGCCGCACCGGCGGCTGCCGAAGCGCCGGAAGCCAAGCCGGAAAAAAAATAGGTTCAGGCGGCGCCCAGCGCAACGAGCCAGATCGGCATCGTCAGCATGGCGCCCAGGGTCGTGGCCGAGATCAGCCAGGCGACACCTGCTCCGTCCCCGCCCATGCGCATCGCCAGGATGTAAGCCGAACTGGCCGTCGGCAGCGCGCCGAACATCACCACCACGTCGAAATAGACCCCCTTCAATCCGAGCGTGCGCGCTGCGCCCCAAGCGATGGCTGGCACGGCCAATAGCTTCACGCCTAGCAGGAAGGCCGAGGGCAGGTGATTGCCGGACTCGCCGCGCAACTTGAGCGCCGCCCCCACCGCCAGCAGGCCGAGCGCAATCGAAGCCTCCGACAGGCGCGCCAGAAACTGGCCTGCCACCTCCGGCAGCGCCGCGCCGCTGAGATTGAACAGCAGGCCGGCGAGCGTGCCAAGTATCAGCGGATTGCGCGCAATCTCGCGCATCACGCCAAGCTGGCCGTGGCGCGCGAGCATCCACACAGAGGCCAGGTTGGCAATCGGCACCATGGCGCCGATGAGGATGCCCATTGC
Organism: Rhodocyclaceae bacterium; assembly: GCA_905339315.1. Taxonomy (GTDB): domain Bacteria; phylum Pseudomonadota; class Gammaproteobacteria; order Burkholderiales; family Rhodocyclaceae; genus Desulfobacillus. Next base: position 2,922 of record CAJPFL010000257.1, on the reverse strand, counting down.
CGCGATGCCGGCCTCGCCGTGCAATTTGGCTGCTACCGCCAGGCCGATGTAGGAGTTGAAGCGATAGGCGCACTGGAACTGCGAGGCAAACACCATCGGGCGCGGGCCGAACAGCGGCCGCGCCAGCAGGCCCAGCAGCATGCCGCCGCCCATCGCCGCCACACCGCTGAGAACAAAGGGCGCGGCGGCGGCAAAGTCGATGCGCGTGCGGGCGATGGCGTAAAACAGCAGGGCCGGAAACAGCACGAAATAGACCAGCTTCTCCAAGCCGCTCCAGAAGTGGTCGCCCAGGTGCATCACCCTGCGCAGGCCGAAACCGAGCAGGATGAGGGCGAAATCGGGTAGCAGGACAAGGGCTGATGACAAAATGCCGCCGGCGCCGCAAGGTGGTCAGGAGTTCAGATTATGCCTCGTTGGCGCAGATGATCGATGGCATTCTCATCGAAGCCGGCCTCGTGCAGGATCTCCTCGCTATGCTGGCCCGGCGCCGGCGCGCTGCGCTCGATGACGAAGTCGTACTCGGACAGCTTGTAGGGAGGCGCCAGCTGCGGCAGACCATCGGCCTCGACCACCATGCCGCGCGCCTGCAGTTGCTCGTTGTCGAGCGCCTCGCCGATGTGGAGCACCGGCGTCACGCAGCAATCGACCTGGTCGAAGACCCCGATCCAGTGGCTTTGCGGCTGGCCGGCAAAGACGGCGGCGAGGTCCTGCTTCGCCTGCTCTCCCTTCGCGCCGAAGGCGAGATGAAATGGCTTGAGGTCGGCTCGCCCGAGCGTGTCGCATAGCAGCTCCCAGAATTTCTTCTCCAGCGCGCCGACCGCCATGTGGCGGCCGTCGGCTGTCGCATACACGCCGTAGCAGGGCACGCCGCCGGAGAGCAGATCAGCGCCGCGCGGCGGCGGCGCCAGGCGAGCCAGCAGGCCGGCGAGCGGGAACACGGCGTGCGCGAACACCGCATCGGTCATGGCGACATCGACCTGGCGGCCATGCCCGGTGGCGCGCGCATCGATCACCGCGGCGAGCAGCCCGACCAGCGGCGCCAGCGCCCCGCCGAGGAGGTCGCCGATCTGGAAGTTCGGCACCACCGGCGGCCCGCCCGCCGCGCCGATCTGGTCGAGCACGCCCGCGTAGCCGATGTAGTTGATGTCGTGGCCGGCGCGCTGGGCGTAAGGCCCGTCCTGGCCGTAGCCGCTGATGGAGCAGAACACCAGGCGCGGGTTGAGTTCGGCGAGCGCATCGTAGCCGATGCCCAGCTTGTCCATGACGCCGGGGCGGAAGCCCTCGATGACAACGTCGGCGGACAAAGTCAGTCTCTGGAAGACGGCGACGCCCTCGGGCTGCTTCAGGTCGAGGCGCAGCGCACGCTTGTTGCGGTTGACGAGCTTGAAGAAGGCACTGGTCTCGCCCGGCCTGGCGCCCATGCTGCGGGCGTAGTCGCCCTCGCCGGTGTCCTCGATCTTGACGACATCGGCGCCGAGGTCGGCGAGATGCTGGGTGGCAACGGGGCCTGGCAACAGCCGGGTGAGGTCGAGGACGCGCAGGCCGGCGAGCGGCTTGGCGCGTTCAGTCATATTTCCTGGCGTCGTCGATGACCTTGCCGTCGTTGGGCAGTTCGCCCGGGCGGCAGAGCGAAACTTCGCCGCGCAGCTTGGTGATGTCGCGGATGCTGGCGGCGAGCGCATCGGCGAGCCCATCCGGCGTGGCGGCCACTTCGCAGCGCAGGGTCATGCGGTCCTGGCCGGTCTCGTTGTCCACCACCAGGCGGGCCTTGTTCACCTGCGGGTGGCGCTTGATAACCTCCGCCACCTGGCTGGGATGCACGAACATTCCCTTCACCTTGGCGGTCTGGTCGGCGCGGCCCATCCAGCCCCTGATGCGCACGTTGGTCCGCCCGCAGGGGCTGATGCCGGGCAGCACAGCGGAAAGGTCGCCGGTGCCGAAGCGGATCAGCGGATAGTCCGGGTTGAAGCTGGTGATCACCACCTCGCCGACTTCGCCGGGCGCCACCGGGTCGCCGGTGCCGGGGCGGACGATCTCGAGGATCAGCGACTCCTCCAGGATCAAGCCTTCGCGCGCCTCCGTCTCGTAGGCGACGAGGCCGAGGTCGGCCGTGCCGTAGGCCTGCAGCGCATCGATGCCGCGCTCGGCGCACAGCGTCTTCTGGTTCGGAAAGAAGGCCTCGCCCGACACCACCGCTTTCTTCAGGCTGGAGACGTCGGCCTTCAGCTCGTCGGCCTTCTCGAGGATGATTTTCAGGAAGGACGGCGTGCCGATGTAGCCGGCCGGCTTCAGGTCGGCAATGGCCTGCACCTGCATCTCGGTCTGGCCGACGCCGGCGGGGAACACCGCGCAGCCGATCTTGCGCGCAGCGCCCTCCGTCATGAAGCCGGCCGGCGTGAAGTGATAGGAGAAGGTGTTGTGCACCAGGTCGCCGGCGCGGAATCCTGCGGCGTGCAGCGAGCGGGCGAAGCGCCACCAGTCCTCGCCGGTGCCTTCCGGATCGTAGATCGGTCCGGGCGAGCTGAAAACGCGGCCGAGCTTACCCACCGGCGTGGCGTTCAGCCCGCCGAAGGGCGGCAGAGTCTTCTGCCGCTCGATCAGCTCGTGCTTGCGGATGACCGGCAACCTGGCCAACGCGGCGCGACTGTTCACGGCAGCGACATCAATAGCGCCGTACAGCTCAGCGAAGGCCGGTGCATTCGCCTTGGCGTACGCCAGCTGTTTCGGCAACGCGGCGAGCAGATCCCGCTCGCGCTGCCCGGGGTCGCGGTTTTCAAGGGCGTCGAAGAATTTCATCAGGGAATTCGGCGTTCAGGCAAGCCAGCGCTTGCGGCGGCGGTAGTGTTTGACGTCGCGGAAGCTCTTGCGCCCACCGGAGGACAGGCCGAGGTAGAACTCCTTGACGTCCTCGTTGGCGGCGAG
>CAJPFL010000256.1 GCA_905339315.1 Rhodocyclaceae bacterium | reverse complement strand
CATTGGAATTCGGCGCGGACATATTGCCGAGCGACATCGTGATTACGCGCAGCAGCACCGACCTGGTGCTGGCGATTGCCGGCACTTCGGATCGGGTTACGGTGCGTTCATTCTTTGACAGCGACGGCAACGGTGGATACGAGCTGGAACAGATCAGGTTCGCCAACGGCATTACCTGGGACAAGGCCGCGGTCAAGGCGCTGGCGATTGCCGGCAATGACACGGCCCAGACCATTACCGGATACGCCAGCGCGGACGTTATCAATGCCGCTGGTGGTAATGACTATGTTTCCGCCGGGGCAGGGGCAGATACGGTCGACGGCGGAGCCGGTGCGGATACGCTCTATGGAGGTGATGGAAACGATACGGTGAGCGGCGGCGCGGACAACGACTACGTTTTCGGGGACAACGGCAATGACGTGCTGAACGGGGGCGCGGGCAACGATACGCTCCTCGGAGGAGTCGGCAATGACACCTACTGGCTCTCCCGCGGCTACGGCAACGATACGATCCAGGAGAACGATGCCACTGCCGGCAACACCGACCTGGCCCGCTTCGATACCGGTATCGCCTTGGATCAACTCTGGTTCCGCCACGTCGGCAACAACCTGGAAGTGAGTATCATCGGCACTTCCGACAAGTTCACCATCCAGAACTGGTATTCGGGCTCGGCCTACCATGTCGAGCAGTTCAGGACGGCGGACAACCGGCTGCTGCTCGACAGCCAGGTCGAAAACCTCGTCCAGGCCATGGCGGCTTTCTCGCCGCCGGCCGCCGGCCAGACGACGTTGCCGCAGAACTACCAGGACGCCCTGAGTCCGGTCATCGCCGCCAACTGGCAATGAGCACCCCCTCTCCCTCTCCCGCCCCCTCCCCCGTGGCGGGAGAGGGAAGCGACGTGGATACGGGACTGCTCGGGCTGGCCATGCTTGCCCGATTTCACGGCGTGGCGGCCGACCCCGACCAGTTGGTGCACGACTTCAAGGAGCCGGGCCGGCCCTTCGGCACCGACCAGATGCTCCTTGCCGCCAAGCATCTTGGCCTCAAGGCAAAGCGGGTACTGACGGATTGGGTCCGCCTTGAGCGCACCCCTTTGCCGGCACTGGCCATAGATCAGGATGGAAGCTTCTTCATCCTCGCCCGCCTCGACGGCGACCAGGCGCTGATCCAGGACCCGCGCGTCGAGCGATCGCAGGTTCTCTCGCAAACCGACTTCTGCGCGCGCTGGAGCGGGGAACTGATCCTGTTCACCTCGCGGGCCTCCCTCGCAGGGGACCTCTCCCGGTTCGACTTCACCTGGTTCATCCCGGCGGTGGTCAAGTACCGCAAGCTGCTGGGCGAGGTTTTCGCGGTCTCCTTTGTCCTGCAGCTTTTCGCCCTGGTGACGCCGCTTTTCTTCCAGGTGGTGATGGACAAGGTGCTGGTGCATCGCGGTTTCACCACATTGGATGTCATCGCTTTCGGCCTGCTGGTGGTGGTGGTCTTCGAAGTCATGCTCTCGGGCCTGCGCAGCTACGTCTTCGCCCACACCACCAGCCGCATCGACGTGGAGCTGGGGGCGCGGCTTTTCCGGCATCTGATCAACCTGCCGCTGGCCTACTTCCAGGCGCGGCGCGTGGGGGACACCGTGGCACGGGTGCGCGAGCTGGAGCACATCCGCCAATTCCTCACGGGGAATGCCATCACCCTGGTGCTGGACCTGTTCTTCTCGGTGGTGTTCATCGCTGTCATGCTGTTCTACAGCGGCTGGCTGACTCTGGTCGTGGTGCTGTCGCTGCCGTGCTATCTGATCCTGTCGGTGCTGATCACGCCGCTCCTGCGCGCCCGGCTGCACGAGAAGTTCAATCGCGGCGCCGAGAACCAGGCCTTCCTGGTGGAGACCATCAACGGCATCGACACCCTCAAGGCCATGGCCGTCGAGCCGCAGATGACGCGCCGCTGGGACAACCAGCAGGCGGCCTACGTGGCGGCCGGCTTTCGCACATCCACCCTGGGCACCCTGGCGCACGAGGGCGTATCGCTCATCGGCAAGCTGGTGACAGTCGTCACCATGTGGCTGGGTGCCCGCCTCGTCATCGGCGGCGAACTCACGGTTGGCCAGCTGATCGCCTTCAACATGCTCGCCGGACGGGTTGCCATGCCGGTCATGCGCCTCGCCCAACTCTGGACCGATTTCCAGCAGACCGGCATCTCGGTGCAGCGGCTGGGCGACATCCTCAACGCCCGTACCGAAGTGGCCAATGCCAACCGCAGCACCCTGCCACCGCTGGTAGGCCGCATCGAGTTCGATATGGTGGTGTTCCGCTACCGTCCGGACGGCCCAGAGGTGTTGCGCGGCATCGACCTTGCGATCCAGCCCGGCGAAGTCATCGGCATCGTCGGCCGCTCCGGCTCCGGCAAGAGCACGCTGGCCAAGTTGGCGCAACGCCTGTACCTGCCGGAACGTGGCCGCGTGCTGGTGGACGGAATCGATCTGGCCATGGCCGACACCTCCAGCCTGCGCCGGCAGATCGGCGTGGTGTTGCAGGAGAACATGCTCTTCAATCGCACCATCCGCGAGAACATCGCCCTGTCCGACCCGGGCATCCCCATGGAAGCGGTGATCGGCGCCGCCAAACTGGCCGGAGCCCACGAATTCATTCTGGAGCTGCAGGAAGGCTACGACACGGTGGTGGGCGAGCACGGCGCGACGCTCTCAGGCGGCCAGCGCCAGCGGATCGCCATCGCCCGGGCGCTTATCACCAACCCCCGCATCCTCATCTTCGACGAGGCGACCAGCGCCCTCGATTATGAGTCCGAGCGGGTGATCCAGAACAACATGAAGGCCATCTGCAAGGGGCGCACCGTGCTGATCATCGCGCATCGCTTGAGTGCCGTGCGCGACGCCAACCGCATCATCGTCCTCGATCGTGGACAGATCGTCGAGCAGGGCACCCATGCCGAGCTGCTCGCCCATGAGGCGGGGCACTATTCCCGTTTGCACCGGCTGCAACAAGGGTAAGTCGATATGAGCCATGCCTTGAAGCTGCACGCCGCAATGGATCTGCTGAAACGCTACGCGGCGGTCTTCCGACACGCCTGGCGCGAACGGAGGAATCTCGATTCCCGTCCTCGCCTGCCGCACGAAGCCCAGTTCCTGCCGGCAGCATTGGAACTGCAGGAAACCCCGGTGTCGCCCGCGCCGCGCATCGCCATGTGGCTGATCCTGTGTTTCGCCCTGATCGCGCTCCTCTGGGCGATCTTCGGCCACATGGACGTGGTGGCTACCGCACACGGCAAGATCGTGCCCAACGACCGCACAAAGGTAATCCAGCCCATCGAGACGGCCACTGTCAAGGTAATCAAGGTCAGCGACGGGCAGGCCGTCAAGGCGGGGGAAGTGCTGATCGAACTGGACGCCACCACCGCCGCGGCTGACAGCGCCCGTCTGGGCAACGACCTGACGACGGCCCGGCTCCAGGCGGCCCGTGCCCGGGCGATGCTCGCCGCCATCGCGTCCGGCAAGCCGCCGGCGCTGGAGCGCATGCCGGACATGGGGGTCGGCCGGCTGGCCCAGGAGCAACGCATCCTCGAAGGGCAATACGGCGAATACCAGGCGAAGCTCGCCCGCATCGATGCCGAAATCGCCAAGAGGGAAGCGGAACTGGCCTCGACGCGGGAGATCGTCAGGAAGCTCGAACAGACTGCGCCGATCGCCCGCCAACGGGCGCAGGATTTCAGGGACCTGGTCGAGAAGAACTTCATCTCCAGGCACGGCTACCTGGAGAAGGAACAAGCGCGCATTGAGCAGGAAGGGGATCTGGCCACCCAGAGGAGCCGCCTGAAGGAGCTGGCGGCCTCCTTGCAGGAAGCCAGGAGCCAACGTGCCGCCCTGGTGGCCGAGACCCGCCGCATCGCCCTGGACAGCCTGAACGAGGCGGAGCAGAAGGCAACCAGTTACGGCAACGAGCTGGTCAAGGCGGATACCCGTGGCAAATTGATGATGCTGACCGCGCCGGTCGATGGCACCGTGCAGCAGTTGGCGGTGCATACCGTCGGCGGAGTCGTCACGCCGGCCCAGCAGTTGATGGTGATCGTGCCGAAGGACAATCCGATCGAGGTGGAGGCCTTCGTCGAGAATAAGGACATCGGCTTCGTCAATCCGGGCCAGGAAGCAGTGGTGAAGATTGAAACCTTCCCGTTCACTAAATACGGCACCATCGAGGCCAGGGTGACCCATGTCTCGAACGATGCGGTGAGCGACGAGAAGCGGGGTCTGATTTTCCCGGCGCGGGTGAATCTCGCGCGCTCAACCATTCAGTTGGAGAACAAGACCGTCAATCTTTCGCCGGGGATGGCGGTGACGGTCGAGGTGAAGACTGCCCAGCGTAGGGTGATCGAGTATTTCCTGTCACCGCTGATGCAATATAAGGACGAGAGTCTGCGGGAGCGGTAGGCATGCCAAGGCATGCCTCGTGCGTCCTACAGGCTGTGTGCGACCGGAAGTAAATCAGTCCCTGCGGGACGGCACCCGGATTCGGCCAGGCACCGGTCGTACTTATCCTGGGCCCGTCAGGCCGCATCCTTCACCAGTGGCCAGCGTACGTCGATCTCGTCCCAAGGTACAAAAATGCGCCCTGCCTCGTCCTTCTCGATGACCAGCCATTCGATGAGCGCGGTGACGTCCTTGTGCACGTTGCGGTAATGGCGCCCCAGCCGCTTGGCGAGCGCGTAGATCGAAAGCGGCCCGGCAGCCTTCAGGGCTTCCACCAGTTCCCAGCGCTTGGGCGTGAAGACTTCGCCGAACTGCGCCATG
>CAJPFL010000255.1 GCA_905339315.1 Rhodocyclaceae bacterium | reverse complement strand
TTCTTCAAGACCTCGCCTGCCCTGGAACTGCTGGATTTTCTCGAGCGCCTGGCGCCCTTTTCCTCGCCCGATCTGATGCTGAAGGACGAGGCGCCGCGCTTCCGCAAGACGGAAAGGAAGGCCACATGAGCGAAGACACTCCGCCCGACGTCACCCCCGAGCCAGCGGCGGCCAAGCCGGCCGGCAAGGTCAAGCCGCCGCCGCTCTCGCGCAGCAAGCGCCAGGAACTGCGGCGCAAGCTCCTGCGCACCCTGCTGCTCACCGGCGGCATCGTCGGCGCCGGCCTCTCGGGCTTCCTGCCGCTGGTCTATGCCCGCAAGTCGCGCCTGCGCCCGCCCGGCGCGCTGGACGAGAAGAACTTCCTCGCCTCCTGCATCAAGTGCGGCCAGTGCGTCCAGGTCTGCCCGGTGGATGCCATCAGGCTGGCCGACCTCATCGACGGCGTCGGCGTCGGCGCGCCCTACATCGACGCGCGCAGCCAGGCCTGCGACTTCTCCTGCGACGCGGTGCAGTGCATCCTCGCCTGCCCGACCGGCTCGCTGACCTACAACAAGCCGGCATTCCTCGAAGTGCGCCCCGGCGCGCAGCTCGCCGCCAAGCCGATCCTGCTCGCCAAGGAAAACGATCCCGAACCGACGCTCAACCTCACCGAGCGCATGGGGGTGGCGCGCCTGACGCGGCCCGAAGTCTGCCTGGCGATCAAGGGCAGGGGCATCAAGGGTCCGGCGCGCGGCCACACCTTTCGCGGCAAGATGCGCTATGTCCGCATCGACCGCTGGAAGCCGGTCCCCATCGCCGGGGTGCGCTACGACGTCGAGGAATGCGACCTGTGCGTGCGCGAGTGCCCGATCAAGGGCGCCATCTCGATCGAGACGGTGTACGCACCGGACGGCAGCCTGCGCAAGTCGCCGGTGGTGCATGAGCCCTGCGTCGGCTGCGGCGTCTGCGAGATGATCTGCCCGACCGAGCCGGGCAGCATCGAAATCGTGCCGAGGGAGGTATGGAGAGCATGAGTGCCATTCTGAGAAAGCGTTTCCTCGAGCAGATCCTGGTGATGTTCGGCCGCGAGCCGAAGAAGCCGGAGGCGATCAGCGAGCCGGCGCAGCAGATCCACCTGGTCAAGCGCACCAGCAACAAGGAAAAGCTGCAGGCCGCCGCGGCGCACGCCGAGGCGCACATGAACACCTCGCACAAGTGGCGCAACCGCCGCTGGGCGGTGCTGGTGCTGGTGAACCTGTTCTTCGTCTTCTCGTTCTACTTCGACATCCAGATCCTGGAAGGCGCCCTCACCGCCTCGCGCTTCATCGGCTTCCACCTGATCGACCTGAATGCCGCGCTGCAGGTGATGCTGGCGCACCGGAACATCATCACCAACCTGCTGATCGGCACCGGCACCGTGCTGGTGCTGTGGATCCTGTTCGGCGGGCGCTCCTTCTGCTCCTGGGTCTGCCCCTACCACCTGCTCGCCGAGTGGGCGGAAAAGATCCATCTCTGGCTGGTCAGGGAAAAGCTGGTGACCGATGCGCCGGTCGACCGCCGGTTGCGCACGGTGTTCTGGCTGGTCTTCGCGCTGCTGGCCGTGGCCACCGGCTACACGGTGTACGAGGCCATTTCGCCCACCGGCATCGTCTCGCGCGCGCTGATCTACGGCCCGGGCGTGGCCATGCTGTGGGTGCTGGCGCTGCTGGCGTTCGAGGTGTTCTTCGTGCGCCGCGCCTGGTGCCGCTACGCCTGCCCGATCGGGCTCACCTACGGCGTCGTCGGCATC
>CAJPFL010000254.1 GCA_905339315.1 Rhodocyclaceae bacterium | reverse complement strand
TCGCTCATCAGCATGCCGAAGGCGCACAGCACGGAGGACTCGCGCGGCACGATCTGGAAGGGGATCTCCAGCTCTTCGCAGATCAGGCAGGAGTGGATCGGGCCGGCGCCGCCGGCCGGGATGAAGGGGAACTCGCGCGGGTCGAAGCCGCGCTTGATGGTCACCTCGCGCACGCCCTGCGCCATGTTGTTGCAGGCGACGCGGTACATGCCGGCGGCCGCTTCCTCGACGGAGAGTCCCATCGGCTTGGCGATGTGCGTCTCGATGGCCTTGCGCGCCGCGGCGACATCGAGCTTCATTTTGCCGCCGGCGAAAAAGTCGGGATCGAGGTAGCCGAGCACGACGTTGGCATCGGTGGTGGCGGGCAGGGTGCCGCCCTTGCCGTAGCAGGCCGGGCCCGGGTCGGCGCCGGCGCTTTGCGGGCCCATGCGCAGGAGCCCCCCCTCGTCGAGCCAGCCGATCGAGCCGCCGCCGGCGCCGATGGTGTGGATGTCGAGCATCGGCAGGGCGATCTTGTGGCGGGCGATCTCGCCGTCGTTCTTGATCATCGGGCTGCCGACGGCCACCGAGGCCTCGAAGCTGGTGCCGCCCATGTCGGTGGTGATGCACTTGTCCTGGCCGTGCGGGCGCACGTAGAAGAGGCCGGCGCCGGGTCCGCCGGCCGGGCCGGAGAGCAGGGTCAGCGCCGCCTTCTCGCGCGCCAGCTGCGGCGAGATGACGCCGCCATTCGACTGCATGATCAGCAGGAGGCCTTTAAAGCCAATCACTTTCAGGCGCCCGACGAGCTGGTCGAGATAGTGGTTGAGCTTCGGGCCGACGTAGGAGTTCAGCGCCGTGGTGCTGATGCGCTCGTAGAAGCGGATCGAGGGCAGCAGGTCGGTCGACACCGAGAGGTAGGCGCCGGGCATCTCCTTTTTCACGATCTCCGCCGCGGCCTGCTCATGGGCCGGGTTGGCGAAGGAGTTCATGAAGCAGACCGACACCGCCGAAACATTTTCCTGCTTGAAGAGGGCGATGGCCTGGCGCACCTGGTCGAGGTCGAGCGGCGCCACTTCGCGGCCGGCGCGGTCGAGGCGGCCCCTGATGCCGGCGCGCAGATAGCGCGGCACCAGCGGCTTGACGTTGGCGTAGCGGTTGTTGTACTGCTCCTCGCGGATGCCGCGGCGCATTTCCAGCGCGTCGCGCACGCCTTCGGTCGTCAGCAGGGCGGATTTGGCGCCGGTGTGCGTCAGCGTAGCGTTGGTGGTGACGGTCGTGCCGTGCACGATGGTGTCGATGGTCGGCGCGAAGGCTTCCAGCGTCAGCGGCGGGTTCTGCGCCGCGGCGATGTCGGTCAGGCCGTTCACGACGGCGATCGACGGGTCGGCCGGGGTGGACAGCGACTTGAAGATCGCCGGCTCGGCGCCGTCGCGGGTGACGACGAAGTCGGTGAAGGTGCCGCCGACGTCGATTCCGATTTTTAGTGCCATGTGGGCTCCATGTTCATGTTCAGGCGGCCGGTGCGGGCCTGACCAGTTGGCGTACGTCTTCCTTGCGGATTTTTCCGAGGGCGGTCTTCGGCAGTTCGCCGACGAAGACGACTTCCTTGGGATGCTTGTAGCGGGCGATGCGGCCTTCGAACAGGCCGAGCACCTGCGCCGTGTCGAGGCGGCGGCCCGGCTTCGGCGCCACCACGGCAACGACGATCTCGCCCCAGCGCGGGTCGTCCCGGCCGACCACCGAGGCTTCGGCGATGTCGGGGCAGTCGAGCAGCACGTTCTCGATCTCTGCCGGATAGATGTTTTCGCCGCCGGAGATGATCATCTCCTTCTTGCGGCCGTCGACCGTCAGGTAGCCCTCGGCATCGAGATGGCCCATGTCGCCACTGTGGAACCAGCCGCCGCGCAACGCTTCGGCGCTGGCCTGCGGGTTGCGCCAGTAGCCGCTCATCACGTTCGGGCCCTGGATCAGGATCTCGCCGGTGGCGCCCGCAGCCACGTCGCGGTCGAGATCGTCGACGATGCGCATGCGGCAGCGCGCCGCCACCTTGCCGGTCGAGCCGAGCTTGCGCTCGGCGTCGGCGGCCTTCAGGTAGACGGCGATGGGGCAGGTCTCGGTCGAGCCATACACCTGGATCAGCGGCACGCCGCGCGCATGCACGGCGCGGATCAGGCGCTCCTGGACGATGGTGGAGCCGGTGGTGATCGAGCGCAGGCTGGAGAAATCCGCGCTCGGCCAGCGCGGATGCGCCATCATCATGTCGAGCTGGGCCGGCACCAGCACGGTGAGGGTGATGCGCTCTCGCGCGATGGCGTCGAAGGTGGCCTCGACCTCGAAGCGCGGATGCAGCACCACCGTGGCGCCGGCAGCCAGCGCCGGCGTGGTCTGGTTGTTGAGGCCGCCGACGTGGAACAGCGGCAGGGTGGTGAGGATGCGATCCTCCGCCGTCAGGTCGTGCATGTCGGCGCTGTTGTCGGCGTTGCAGGCGAGTGCGTCTTGCGTCAGCAGCACGCCCTTCGGCTTGCCGGTCGAGCCCGAGGTGTAGCAGATCAGGAGCGGTGTGTGCGGGTCGGTTTCGGCGTGCGGCGCGGCTGCGGCGCCGGCGGCGCAAAAGGCTGCCCACGCCTGCCAGCCTTCGCGGTGCGCGCCCATGACGACGCTGCGCAGGTCGCGGAATTCGGCAAGGATGGATTCCGTCTGGGCGACGAAGTCGGGCTCGACGAAGAGCACGGCCGGCGGGCAGTCCTGCAGCATCTGCCTGTGCTCGGGCGCGGCCAGCCGCCAGTTGAGCGGCATGAACAGCGCGCCGATTCGGGCGCAGGCGAAGAGCAGCGCCAGCAGCTCCGGGCTGTTGTAGCCGAGCCAGGCGACGCAGTTTCCGCGATTGACTCCGCTGGCGACGAGCGCCGAGGCGAGCTGCTCTATCCGCTGCGCCAGCGCGGCATAGCTGATGTCGTGATTGCCAAAACGGATCGCCGTCTTGCCGGGCGTTGCGCCGGCATGGTGGTCGATCCATTCGGTGAGACGCATCATGTCGGCCAGGCCTCAGGCGCCGGTCACTTCCAGCACCACGGCCATCGCCGTGTCGCCGGCGGCGCAGCCGGTGAACAGGCCCCAGCCGCCGCCGCGCAGGGCCAGTTCCTCGATGACCTCGATGATGGCCCGCGTGCCCATCGGCGCCTGCGGGTGGCCCCAGACCAGCGAGCAGCCGTAGTTGTTCATGCTCTTCAGGTCGGCGCCGGTCTCGCGCGCGAAGAACAGGTCGTTGATGGCGAAGGGGTTGTGGGTCTTGATCGCCGCCATGTCCTTGATGCCCTTGCCGGCCTGCGCGAGGGCCTGCTCCGCCGCCGGCACGGTGGCCTCGGGCATGTGCGCGAGCGCGGCGCGGGCGAGGCCGAAGCCGTGCAGGCGCACGGCGATCTTCGGATCGCGCGACAGTTCGCGCGCCTTGGCTGCCGTCGTCACCACGAGGCCGGCGTTGCCGTCGGCCGGGTGCGTCTGGCCGCCGAAGGTGACCGTGCCGCCTTCCATGACGGGCTTCAGCTTGGCCAGACCTTCCGCCGTGGAGTGGTTGATGCCCTCGTCGCCCTCCATCGTGCCGACCGTTTTCCTGAAATTCGGCGCCGGCACCTCGAAGGGCAGGGTCATGAAGCGCTTGAGGAAGGCCGAGCCGTTGTCCAGCGCCTGGCGGTACTGTTCCTCGCGGCGCAGCACCACCTCGTGCTGCTCGGCGGTGCCGATGCCGTGCTTCTTCGCCACGTTCTCCGCCGTCTGCAGCATGGAATGGCGGCCGAGCGGGTCGCAGCCGAAGTTGTCCATCACCCAGTCCTCGGCGACGCCGGTGCCGCCCGGGCCCTTCGGGTTCGGGTAGTAGAGGTGCGGGCCGTTGGAGGTGCGGTCGCAGTTGATCACCAGCGCCGTGCTGCAGAGACTGACTTCTATTTCCTGCACCGCAGCGAGCAGGGTGCGCACGCCGGTGGCGCAGGCCTGCATCAGCGTCGGGCCGCCGGCCTGGCCGGCGCCGATCAGACCGGTTGCCCAGGGCAGGCCGTAGAAGGAATGCTTCTGCGGCACGGAAAAGCCGAGGGCGCCGTAGTCGAACACCTTCGGGTCGATGTTGCGCTTCGCCAGCTCGTGCTTCGCGACTTGGGCGGCGAATTCGATGCTGTGCAGGTTGGCGAAGCTGCCCTGCCAGCGCGCGAAAGGCGTGCTCCAGTAGGCGCCGTAGGGGATTTCTGCCTTGTAGGTCATCATGGTTCCTTATCCAGCCCGGTGGCGGCGATGAAGCAGCGCTTCGCTTCGCCCAGGTGATCGCGCATGGCGGTGGCGGCGTCGTCGCCGTTCCCTGCGGCCAGCGCCTCGGCGATGCGTTTCAGTCCCTTGATCACGATCGTGCGGACCTTCTGATCGCCCAGCGTCAGGGCGCGGATGCGCATCATGTGGTCGGCGTACTGCTCGATGGCGCGCACCAGACGGCGGTTCGGCACCAGCGCGATCCAGGCGTTGCGGAAGCGGATGTTGGCCTCGCGGAAGGCGTCGGCGTCATTGGTCTTGTAGGCCGCCGAGGCGGCGGCGAGGGCTTCGTCGATCGGCGCCCTGACGGCAGCAGCGGGGGTGAGTTCGGCGACACGGCGCATGGCGGCAGGCTCCAGCAGGAAGCGCACCTCGTAGATGTCGTCGACGTCCTCCAGGCTCAGCGAGGGGACGACGAAACTGCGTCCGTCGGAGGCGAGCAGACCCTCGCTGGCG
>CAJPFL010000253.1 GCA_905339315.1 Rhodocyclaceae bacterium | reverse complement strand
TCGGCCTTCGCCACCGGCCTGCCGGACAACTTCGTCGACTGCGTCTTCAGCATCCGCCTGCTGCACCACATCGAGAAGAGCGAGGACCGCATCGCCATGCTGAAGGAATTCGCCCGCATCAGCTCGGGCACGGTGATCGTCTCGCTCTGGGTGGACGGCAACTTCCGCGCCTGGCGCAGCGAAATCAACGACGCGCGCAAGGCGCGCGTGCGCGGCGCCGACCGGCCGCGCGACCGCTTCGTCTTCAGGCGCGCCGAGATCGAGCGGGACTTCGCCGCCGCCGGCCTGGAGATGATCGGCCACACCGACTTCATCAGGTATTGGGACAAGTGGCGCGCCTACGTGCTGCGCGTGAAAAAATAGACTGCCGATGAAGGACTTCATCAACGACCGCTGGCGCCCGATCCTCGTCCACAACGGCCTGTCCGACTTCGGCGCCCTGTGGCAGCTCAAGGCGGACTGGTTCGAGGCGCCCAACCACCGCCGCGGCGGCTGGAGCGGCGTCTCGCGCTGCGAACTGGCCCTGCCCGGCGGCGGCACGCGCGCCATCTTCCTCAAGCGCCAGGAGAACCACAAGGCGCGCCTGTGGACCCATCCGCTGCGCGGCGCGCCGACCTTCCTGCGCGAGTTCCGCCACATCCAGCACTACCGCGCCTGCGGCATCCCGACGCTGGAGCCGGTCTACTTCGCCATGCACAAGGTCGGCAAGGACGAGCGCGCCATCCTCGTCACCGAGGAACTGACCGGCTTCGTCTCGATGCAGGACCGCGTCCAGCGCTGGCTGGCGACCGGCGCGCCGGCGCGGCCGTTGCGCCTGCGCATGCTTCAGGCGGTCGCCGTCCTGCTGCGCGACATGCACGCCCACGGCATCCAGCACAACTGCTTCTTCCCCAAGCACGTCTTCGTCCGCGTCAGCGCCGACGGCGGCGTCGAGGCGCGCGTCATCGACCTGGAGAAATCGCGCTGGCGCCCGTCGAAGGTCGTCTGCGCCATTCGCGACCTGTACACGCTCAACTACCATTCGCAGATGTGGAGCCGCAGCGACCGCCTGTGGTTCTTCAGGTCCTACCTTCAGCTCGAGCGCCTGACGCCGTTCGCCAAATGGCTGTGGCGAACCATCGCCGCGCGCTCCGGCCGCAAGCAGCGCATCCAGCCGCCCGTACGCGTGTTCACCGCGAAAGCCGGCGTGGTCGAATAAGCGCCCAGGTCGATGCTACTGGCGTTCACCCTCTTCAAGTACTTCCCCTTCGGCGGCCTGCAGCGCGACTTCCTGCGCATCGCGCTGGCCTGCCAGGCGCGCGGCCACGCCATCCGCGTCTACACCCTGCAGTGGGAGGGCGACATCCCGCCCGGCTTCGAGGTGGTGAAGGCGCCGGTGAAGGCGCTGTCCAACCACCGCCGCTACGAGAAGTTCGCCGAGTGGGTGCGCAAGGATCTGGCGGCGCGCCCGGCCGACCGCCTCATCGGCTTCAACAAGATGCCCGGACTCGACGTCTACTACTGCGCCGACCCCTGCTACGAGGACAAGGCGCGCACCCTGCGCAGCCCGATGTACCGCCTCTCCGGCCGCTACCGCCATTTTTCCGCCTACGAGCGCGCGGTGTTCGCGCCGGAAGCCCAAGTTGAAATCCTCATGATCTCCGCCGTGCAGCAGGCCCTCTACGTCAAGCATTACGGCACTCAGCCCGAGCGGCTGCACCTGCTGCCGCCCGGCATTGCGCCGGACCGACGGGCGCCGGCCAACGCCGCGGAGATCCGCGCCGGATTCCGCCGCGAGTTCCATCTTGGCGACGACGAGCTGCTGCTGGTGCAGATCGGCTCCGGCTTCAAGACCAAGGGGCTCGACCGCAGCCTGCGTGCGCTGGCCGCCCTGCCCGCCCCGCTCAAGCAGCGCACGCGCCTGATCGCCATCGGCCAGGACGACCCGAAGCCCTTCGTCTCGATGACGCGATCGCTCGGCCTGGGCGAGAAGGTGCGCATCCTCAAGGGCCGCGACGACATCCCGCGCTTCCTGCTCGGCGCCGACCTGCTGATCCATCCCGCCTATAACGAGAACACCGGCACGGTGCTGCTGGAGGCGGTGGTCGCCGGACTGGCGGTGCTGACCACTGCCGCCTGCGGCTACGCCCATTACATCGAGGAAGCCGGCGCCGGCCGCGTCGTGCCGCTATCCTTCGACCAGCCGGGTTTCAACGCCCTCCTCGCCGCCATGCTGGCCGACGACGCGGCACGCCGGCAGTGGGGCGCCAGCGGCCTCGCCTGGGCCCAGACGGCCGACATCTACAGCCTGCCCGAGCGCGCGGCGGATATCATCCTGCAAATGAGGACGCGATGAACCAGGGAGCGGGCGAAGCCCGCGAACACCCGTCACCCCCGCCCGCGGGGCGGGGGGCGGGGGGTGGGTCCATCCTCTACCTCGACGAGCCCTTCCGCACGCTGTGGGCGGGACAGGATGCCTTTCAGGCGGCGCAAGCCTTGCAGGGCAAGGTGCTGCGCGAGCTGGCAGGCCGCCGCACCCTGCGCACCGAAATAGGCGGGCGCGGCTACTACGTCAAGCTCCACCGCGGCGTCGGCTGGGGCGAGATCCTCAAGAACCTCGTCACGGCGCGCCTGCCGGTGCTCGGCGCCGAGCACGAGTGGCACGCCATCAAGCGCCTCACCGAACTCGGCGTCGACACCATGAAGGCCGTCGCCTTCGGCCGGCGCGGATCGAATCCGGCCAAGCTGGAGTCCTTCATCGTCACCGAGGAACTCGCCCCGACGGTGAGCCTGGAGGACTTCTGCCGCGACTGGCCGGCGCGGCCGCCGGCGCCGGCACTGAAACGCGCGCTGATCGCCCGCGTGGCGGAGATGGCGGGAAAGATGCACCGCGGCGGCGTCAACCACCGCGACTGCTACCTCTGCCACTTCCTGCTGCACACCGAGCCGATCCCGACACCCGAGCGGCTCCGCCTGTCGCTGATCGACCTGCACCGTGCCCAGGTGCGCGCGGGCGCCGCGCCGCGGCGCTGGCGCGACAAGGACCTGGCGGCGCTGCATTTCTCGACGCTCGAGATCGGCCTCACCACACGCGACCGGCTGCGCTTCCTGCGCGCCTATTTCGAGCGCCCGCTGCGCGACATCCTCATCGAGGAAGCCGACCTGCTCGCCCATCTCGCACGCGAGGGCGCGCGCCTGACGGAACGCTATCGGCGCAAGTTCGCGCCACAAGGAGCATCGTGAGCGACTGGCAGGTATTGCCCGGGGTGGATGCCGCCGCAGCCGGGTGCTTTGCCGACCTGGACGCCGTCTTCGCCCTCGAGGGCGAGATTGTCGCCAAGGATTCGACGACACGCACCGTGCGCGTCGAAGTCGATGGCCGCCGCTACTACGTCAAGCGCTACCACGGCCTCGGCAAGAAGCCGCTGCGGCGCTGGTTCGGCACGCCGCGCGTGCAACTGGAATGGGAGAACCTGCAGCGCTTCGCCGACTGGGGCATTCCTACCGCCCGGCTCGTCGCCTACGGCCTCGAAAGCCAGGGCGGCCGCTTCGTGCGCGGTGCACTCATCACAGCGGAAATTCCGGATACGACCGACCTGGGCAAGCTCGCCCGAAGCCACGACCCGAAATTGCAAAGTCAGTCCTGGCGGGACGGCGTCTCCGCCCAGGTGGCCGACATCGCCCGCCGCATGCACAGCCGCCGCTTCGTGCATGGCGACCTCAAGTGGCGCAACCTGCTGGTGGATGCCGTCGGCAAGGTCTACCTGATCGACTGCCCGAGCGGCGGCTTCTGGTGGCCGCCCTTCCTGCAGTACCGCATCGTCAAGGACCTCGCCTGCCTCGACAAGGTGGCCAAGCGCCAGCTCTCCCGCACGCAGCGCCTGCGCTTCTACCTCGATTACGCGCAGAAGAAAAAGCTCGACGAATCCGACAAGCGGCGCATCCGCGACATCGCCGGCTTCTTCGCCGGACGCGACGAGGCGCTGGAGTCCGCCGAGTCGCTGCGCACCGGCGGCCGCCGCCTGCTCGTGCCGAGCACGATCGCGGTCGACGACGGCCGCGAGCTGGTCGTCGAACGCTGGCTGCGCATCCTGCCCGGCAAGCGACTCACCGGCATCGGCAGCTGGAACGGGCAGACCGTCCTGGCCAAGCTCTTCATCGCGGCACGCGGCAGCGAGCGCCACTGGCAGCGCGAATGCCGCGGCATCGACAGTCTGAAGACCTACGACCTGCCGACGCCGAAGCTGCTGGCAAGCGGCAGGCTGGAGGGGGCGGGATATTTCGTGCTCACCGAATATCTCGATGGCGCGCACTGCCCGGATGCCATGGCAGTCGGCGAACTGGAAAGCGTGTTCGAGGCAGTCGGCCGCATGCACGCCCGCGGCATCCTGCAGGAGGACGTCCATCTCGGCAATTTCCTGCTCAAGGATGACTGCCTGTACGTCATCGATGGCGATGCCATCCGGATGGCCGGCGCGGATCGCGAGCGCCTGGAGAATCTGGCCCTGCTGTTTGCCCAGCTGCCACCGGCAACCCTCAGCGGACTGCAGGCCGACCTGCTGGCAGCCTACCGCAAGGGCAATCCGGATCTCGCTGTCGATGCGGCGCAGCTCGGCACATCAATCGTCCGCGCCCGCGAAGCGCGCCTGGCCGACTACCTCGACAAGTGCCTGCGCGACTGCAGCCTCTTCAAGTCGGCGCGACGCGCCGACCGCTACTTCTCGCTGGTGCGCGCCGAAGCCGACTTCCTCGCCCCATTGATCGCCGATCCGGATGCCTGGCTCGAGCAGGGCACCCCCCTCAAGCGCGGACGGACCGCCACATTGGCATTGGTCGAACTGGAGGGACGCAAGCTGGTCATCAAGCGCTACAACATCAAGGGCGCCGGCCACGCCCTCTCGCGCGCCTGGCGGCCGAGCCGCGCCTGGCATTCCTGGATCGAGGCGCACCGCCTGCGCTTCCTCGGCATCGCCACGCCGCGCCCGCTGGCCCTCATCGAGCGCCGCCTCGGCCCGCTGCGCGGCCGCGCCTGGCTCATCAGCGAATACTGCGAGGGGCCGAACCTGCAGGCGCGGCTGGCCGAGCAGGCAGACCGGGGGGCGCCCGCCAAGGTGAAGGAAGCTGTCCGCAGGCTCTTTGCCGGCCTTGCCGCCGCGCACATCAGCCACGGCGACCTGAAGGCCAGCAACTTTCTCTGCGGCGGCGAGGAACTGGTCGTGCTCGACCTCGACGCCATGCGGCAACACGACAGCGAGGCCTCCTGGCGCAAGGCCTGGCAGAAGGACCGCGCCCGCTTCCTGCGCAACTGGCCGGAGGGCAGCGCCCTCCGGCGCGACATGGACGCCGCGTTGCCGCCGGCCTGAACTGCCTCCGCCCTACCGAATCGGTTCTTCCGCAGGCTCGCGAAACTGCATGGCATGCAGTTTGGCGTAATGGCCGTTGAGGGCGAGCAGCTCGGCATGGCTGCCGCGCTCGACGATGCGGCCCTGGTCCATGACCAGAATGGTGTCGGCGCGCTCGATGGTGGTCAGTCGGTGGGCAATGACGAGCGTGGTGCGACCGCGCATGGCAGAATCGAGGGCAGCCTGGATGTGGCGCTCGGACTCGGTGTCGAGCGCCGAGGTGGCTTCGTCGAGGATCAGGATCGGCGCGTCCTTCAGCAGCGCGCGCGCGATGGCCAGGCGCTGGCGCTGGCCGCCGGAGAGCAGCACGCCGTTCTCGCCGACCAGCGTGTCGAAACCCTGCGGCAATTTGTCGATGAACTCGCGGGCGAAGGCGGCCTCGGCGGCGCGCTCGACGGCCTCGCGCGGCGCGCCGGCGAGATCGCCATAGGCGATGTTGCTGGCCACGGTGTCGTTGAACAGCGTCACCTGCTGGCTGACGACGGCGACATGGCGGCGCAGGTTGCGCAGCGTGTAGTCCTCGACGTCGGTGCCGTCGACGAGGATTTGCCCTTCCTTGTGATGGTAGAAGCGCGGGATGAGGTTGGCCAGGGTCGACTTGCCGCTGCCGGAACGGCCGACCAGCGCCACCATCTGCCCCGGCTCGATCGTGAAGTTCAGCCCGTCGAGCACGCGGCGCTCGCCGCCCGGGTAGGCGAAGGAGAGATCGCGCACCTCGAGCCGGCCGCTGACGCGTTCGCGGCTGATCGTGCCGGTGTCGCTCTCTGGCGGCTCGTCGAGCTGCTCGAAGATACTCTCGGCCGCCGCCACGCCCTTCTGGATGGTCGAGCTGACCTCGGAGAGTTGGCGGATCGGCTTGGGCAGCATCCCCGCCGCCGTGATGTAGGCCACCAGGTCGCCGGGCGAGGCCTCGCCACGCAGCCACAGGACGAGGAACAGCAGCACGCCCATGGCGCTGTAGATGAGCAGCTGCAGGATCGGCGTGTACACCGACCCGGTGCGCACCATGCGCAACTGCCGGTTCATGTTGTTGCTGCTGGCTTCGAGGAAGCGCCGCTGTTCGTAGTCCTCGCCGCCGAAGCTGCGCACGACGCGATGCCCCTGGATGCCCTCCGAGGCGACGTGCGTCACGTCGCCCATGGCCACCTGGATCTTCTTCGCCTGCTTGCGGAACTTGCGGCTGGCGCTGGTGACCAGCACGGCGATGACCGGCAGGATGGCGACCATCACCAGGGTCAGGCGCCAGTTCATCCAGAACAGGTAGCCGAAGAGGAAGGCGATCGTCAGGCCCTCGCGGATGACGACCTTGATGGCATCGGTGGCTGCGCCCGTCACCATGGTGACGTTGAAGGTGATGCGCGAGATCAGGTGGCCGGAGTTGTGCATGTCGAAATAGCGGTCGGGCAGCCGCAGGAGGCTGTTGAACAGCGCCACCCGCAGATCGTGCACCACGCCCATCGAGACCCGTGCGAGGAAGTAGTTGCCGAGGTAGGAGCCGACCCCCTGCCAGGCGGCGATGAGGACGATCAGCAGCGGCACGGCGTGCATCATTTGCAGGCTGCCGACCAGCGGCACGCCGGCCAGCGTCGCCGCCGCCGGATCGACCAGCCCGTCGACGAAGTACTTCAGCACCGAGGCCAGCATGGGCTGGGACGAGGCGAAGATGAAGTAGCCGAGGATGCTGATGGCAAACCAGCCGGCATACGGCCTGACGTAGCCCAGCAGGCGCAGATACAGGCTCAGGCTGGAAGTGACGCTGGCAGTGGCGTGCGAATCAGGGGGTTGCATGGGGCGCCGGACGGCGGAAATGATGCGGGGATTCTAGCATGGGCGGCATGCCCGGCCGGACTGGTAAAATGTCGCACTACGACACGCAGCCAGCCCGCCGACGGACGCCCCCTTGCAGACTTTGGAACACGATGACTACCTCGCGCTGCGCGCCGGCGCCACCGTGCTGGAACACGACCGCTATGGCGACAAGGTGCTGCAACTCGCCGACGGCAGCTACCTCAAGCTGTTCCGCCGCAAGCGCCTGATTTCCTCCGCCGCCTGGTATCCCTACGCCCGGCGCTTCGCCGACAATGCGCTCGAATTGGCCCGGCGGCAGATCGCCTGTCCCGACGTCATCGGCGTCTGCCGCATCCCGAGCGTGAGCCGCGATGCCGTGCGCTACCGGCCGCTGGCGGGGCAGACGCTGCGCCACCTCGTCCGCTCGGGCGCGGGCACGGCAGCGCTGCGCGACCAGCTCGGGCGCTTCGTCGCCCGCCTGCACGGGGCCGGCATCTATTTCCGCTCGCTGCACCTCGGCAATATCGTCCTGACGCCTGCCGGCGAGCTCGGGCTGATCGACATCGCCGACCTGCGCGCCTCAGGCAAGCCGATACCCCGCCACCGCCGCTTGCGCAACCTGAAGCACCTTATGAGGGATGAACAGGACCGGGCCTGGATTTGCCATCCGGACGCAACCGTTTTTGACCGGGCCTACAATATTGCGTTGGGACAGGGCGCGGCGGATCGCGCCTAGTTCCTTCATCGGCACCCGACCCGGAATCTGGAATTGGAAACCGCCATGCCTGTTACCGAAGAAGCCGCGCATATCGGCAGCGAGGATTGCCCGGCGTGCCCGCTTTGCGGCTCCGCCGGAACCCTCCTCCATGCCGGCATGGAGGACCGACTGTTCCATGTGCCCGGCAAGTGGAATTCCCGGCAATGCGACAACACAGAATGCGGCCTCGTCTGGCTCGATCCAATGCCGCGCCGGGAAGAAATCCACAAGGCCTACGCCACCTATTACACGCACCAGGACAAGGGGCGCGGGGGACCGGCCGGCCCCAGGAAGGGCTTGCGGGTTCGCCTGCTGCGCCTCTACAAGCGCCTGCTCAAGCGCTTCATCGGGATCGGCAAGGAAAAGCAGAATCACGACCTGATGTACCTGCGCGACGTTGCCCCGGGCAGGCTGCTGGAGATCGGCTGCGGCAGCGGCAAGCGGCTCGCGCGCCTGGCCGCCCTCGGCTGGCAGGTCGAGGGACAGGAGGTGGATGAAAAGGCCTGGGCCGCCGCCAAGGCGAAATACCCCTTCCAGGTGCACCTCGGAGAACTGAAGTCGCTCGCCCTGGCGGGGGATGCCTACGATGCAGTGGTGATGAACCATGTCATCGAGCACGTGCACGAGCCGGCAGAACTGCTCGAGCAAGCCAGGCGGCTGCTGAAGCCGGGCGGTGTGCTGATCGCCAACACGCCGAATGCGATGAGCCAGGAGCATCGCATTTTCGGAACCAGCTGGTTCAGCCTGGATCCGCCCCGGCATCTGCATCTGTTTTCGCCCCGTTCGCTCTCCATGCTGGCCACGCGCGCGGGCTTTGCCCGGAGCGAAACCTGGACGACCAGCGTGAACTCGGATTACGTCTCGGCCTCCAGCCTGAAAATCCGCAGCATGGGGGACATGAAGGCCAGTGAAGACCGGCTCGACAAGGAAAAGAGAATCGTGGCAGGCCTCTATTTCCAGCTCTGGGCCGTAAGGTCGCGCGCCGGCATTCCCGACGGCGGCGAGGAATGCACGCTGCGCGCCTTCAAATGAGCAGGCCTCTGCCGGACAAGGGCCGGCTGTGCGCGATAATCGTCAGCCACTTTCCGGACGCCCGTTTCGCCGAATACCTTGGCGCCATCCAAATGCAGTGCGGCCATGTCCTGATCGTCGACAATGGCACCGTCGGGCCGGCGCTCGAGATGCTGCGCGGCCTCAGCGGCGGGCCGGTCAGCCTCTTCGAAACGGGCAGGAATGCCGGTCTCGGCGCAGCCCTGAATGCGGGCGTCGCCCAGGCAAGGAAACTGGGATATGCCTGGGTCGTCCTCTTCGACCAGGATTCGCTGCCGCTCGCGGACATGGCCAGCCGTTTTGCGGGCATCCTGGCCACCCACCCGCAGCCGGACCGGATCGCGCTCATCGGCTCCAGATTCATTGACCGCAACCGGCAGCCGATGCCGGTGCAGCGGCCGGTCGTGCCCGGCGAGGCGCTCTGGGCCGAAAAGAAGCGGGTCATCACCTCCGGCATGCTGCTGTCGCTTCAGGCCTTCGACGACATCGGCCCCTTCCGCGAAGACTTCTTCATCGACACCATCGACCACGAGTTTTGCCAGCGGGCCCGGCGCAAGGGCTGGCGCATCCTGCAAACCGCCGCCCCCCTCCTGTCCCACAGCGTCGGCAACTACCGGCGTCATCGCCTGCCGTGGTTCGATGTGTGGCGCTCCCACCACCCCGCATGGCGCTGCTACTTCATGGCGCGCAACCCGATGCTTCTGGCCCGGGAAAGCCGCGCTTATGCGAAACTGCTTCGCGGCGGATACAAGGCGTTGAAGAATGCGTTCCTCATCCTGCTGTTCGAGGAAGACAAGGCAAGGAAGATCCGGGCGACGCTCACCGGCTACTTGCACGGCCTGCTGCGCAGGACGGAAATGCCGGCCTGGATCATGCGGCAGATCGGGCGCGGGTCAGAGCGGCCGCCGGAAGGTTGAGTGGAGGATGTCCCCCCGTCCCTGGCGCCGGGCAACCTGGACGAACAGGCGGGCCAGAAACCGGCGCCACTTGATCTTCCTCGACGGCCGGCCCTTGCGCTCGAACAGGATGTCGAGGCTGTTCAGGAACAGTTTCTGACTGGTTTCAAGATCCTGATTCAGCGGATCGAGGCCATGCCGCCGTGCCAGCAGGGCCAGGTTGCCCGAGGAAAACAGCATGAGATGGTAGGGAATTCCGGTTGCATACCATTTCGTGCCGAAGAGCGCCCAGCCGAGCGAGCTGAAGTTCGGCGTCTCGACGACCAGGCAGCCGCCGGGCTTGAGCAGCCGCGCCAGTTCGGCCATGAACTGATGCGGCGTGGGAATATGCTCGATGACGTGGCGGGCGGTGATGACGTCGAACGAGGCGGAGGGAAACCGCGCCGAAGCCAGGTCGCCATGGTGTACGGACAGGCCGCTGCTGCGGCAGAACTCCGCGCTCTGCCGGTTGAGTTCGACGCCCTCCGCCTGCCAGCCCAGGCTGCGCATGGTGCGCAGATACCTGCCGTTGCCGCAGCCGACGTCCAGCAGCCTGCCGCCGGGCACGAAATCGATGGCGCGGTCGGCCCTGCGGAACGGCGCCGTCAGCCGGGCGACCAGGGCAGCGAGCGGATTGACGCTCAGGTGGGCATAGCCATGGTGCAACCTGAGCCGGGCCAGCTTGAGCGGATTGATCGCCTTGGCGCGCTCGAGGTCGTCCGGCTCGACGTAGCTGTCCGGATAGAGTGCGTCGAGGGCGGCGGCATCCGGCATGGGGTGCAGGAAGAATACGCCGCAGGCAGCGCATTTATAATAGTCGTAGCGTGTCATGTCGGCTTTGACCAGGACGTTCCTGCCGCTGAAGTCATAGGCGGAGGGCGCCGTGCAGATCGGACAGGAGACGCGGTCGGAATGCGAATGATCCATATTCTGAGAACCCGCAGTTATTGCTGACAGGCTAGCTCCCCATGGGTGATGTAAACCAACTGCTGTTCGTGACGTCCCTCTCGGGCAGCCTTGAAGGCCCCGTGCTCGAAGTGGGCAGCAGGGACTATGGTAATACACAAGATTTCAGGGCGCTCTTCAAGGGGGCGGATTATGTCGGCATCGACATGCAGGCGGGCAAGGGCGTGGACCTCGTGCTGGACCTGACGGACGATTTCGAGAGTCTGGACAGGCGCCTGGGGGGGCGCCGCTTCGGCACGATCATTTGCATGAGCGTGCTCGAGCATTGCCGCGACCCCTTCAGGATGGCAAGAAACATCGAAGCGCTGCTCGCCGAGGGTGGCAACCTGGTGATCGGCGCGCCGTTCGTATGGGAACTGCACGGTTTCCCCGACGACTACTGGCGCTTCACGCCCAGCGGCATCCGCGTCCTCTTTCCCGGCCTCGATTTTTCCGCCGTTCCCGGCGCCGCCTTTACGGGAAGGAAGGGCGATGCGGCGCCCCTCGACGGCAACCTGTTCTGCATCAAGTTCAGCTCGAAGAACCCCGAGACCCGCAGGCTGCTCGGGATCGTCCCGTCCGGCCTGATCGGCCTGTTCAGGAAAGCGGGATGGATGAAAAGGCTGTTCGGCCATCGCTGCGTTTTCCCCTCGGTCATGGTGAGCATGGTCGGCCGGAAGACCGCTCCCACCAAAGGCGGCGACTGAACTGGCGCGGGGAAGCCGCCGGGCTGTACGCCGCAGCAGTCCTTCCCCTCATCGGCCCTCATCGATTTATCGAAACAACAAGGTGTGCGTATGGGAAAAAGCATTTCCAGGACGATCAGGAGCAGGTTCTACGGGTTTTTCCTGAAGCGGGCGCCACGTCATGTTCTGAAGGCGGAAATTGCCCGCCGGCAGATAGACGCTGCCACGCGCGTCTATGGCGCCTTCCTGGATGCGGACAATTTCCAGAACGAAGTCGTGAGAGACACCGCTTCCGAGTCGAACAAGATATCGGGCGTGGTGGCCCATGCGCTTCGATCGGTCTCCAAACCCGCCGATCTTCTTTTCCTGCCGGGCGAACGCAGATCGGCGCGGCAGGCCTACAGCCAGGTCTCGGGGGTGCCGGTCAACCAGATCCTGACCGCCGGCTGGCATGACGACATGGACTTCCAGTGGAATTTCGAGTCAAGCCCGCCAGTCGAGATACCGAAAGTGGACTTGATTGCATCGCAAGCGATCATCGAACACCTGATCGATCCTTTCAAGCACCTGGAAGACTGCCATGGCCTGCTCAAACCTGGCGGGCATATGGTTTTCTCCACGGTCATCCCGGGTTTCCAGTACCACCGCTACCCGGTCGACTGCCTGAGGTTTTTCCCCGACTGGTTCGAGGAGGTTGCGCGCCGGCTGGACGCGCAGGTCGTATTGCGGAGCATGAGCAAGACCACGACGCTGATTGCCTATACGTTTCGCAAGCGGGATTGATGTGGCAGACCCCATAGCCCCCCGCACCGGCCGCAGGCTGCTTTTCGTCTCGAAGGGGGGCGACTCGTCGTCGACGCGCTATCGTGCCCTGCAGTACTTCCCGCTCTGGCAGGCGGCCGGCTTCGAGCCCTTGCACGTCACCGCCTCCGGCGGTTCCCGCGCCACGCTCGACATGCTGCGGCAGGCCTCCCGTGCCGACGTCGTCGTCGTGCTGCGCAAGACCTTTGCGCGCCCCCTGCTCTGGCTGCTGCGGCGCGCAGCGCGGCGCCTGGTCTTCGATTTCGACGACGCCGTCTTCTGCAATACCGACGGCACGCCCTCGCGCACGCGCATGGCGCGTTTCGCCGCGATGGCGCGCGCCTGCGACCATGTGCTGGCCGGCAACGCCTTCCTCGCTGCGCGCGCCGCTGCCTTCAACCCGGCGGTGACCGTCGTTCCCACCAGCGTGGATGCCGCCCGCTACCGTGTCGCCGCGAACCGGCCGTCGGACAGGCTCGATCTGGTGTGGATCGGCAGCCATTCGACGCGCAAGTACCTGGCGGACGCAATGCCCTGGCTGCAGGAAGCCGCAAAAGCGGTGCCTGGACTGCGCCTGAAGATCGTCGCTGATTTCGACCTTCCCGCCTGCGGCGTGGCGACGCTGCCGGTGGCCTGGCACGCCGACAGCGAAGCGCGCGAACTGGCCGCTTCGCACATCGGCATCGCGCCAATGCGCGACGACGACTGGAGCCGCGGCAAATGCGCCCTCAAGGTGCTGCAGTACATGGCGGCCGGGCTGCCGGTCGTGTCGTCGAATGCGGGGGCCAATGCCGAGGTGGTCGCGGAGGGCGAAACAGGGTTCCTGGTGACGACGCCAGGCGAATGGAGCGACCGCATCGCTCGCCTGGCCAACGATGCCGGGCTGTGCCGGCAGATGGGAGAAACGGGTCGCCGACGCGTGGAGACTGACTATTCGCTGGGGCCGGTGTTCGAGCGACTGCGCTGCGTGATCGCAGGGCTTGCCTGAGCACCGGCGGGAATCGCGACAATCACTGCGCTCCCGGCCTTGCCGGGAAACTGCCTGACGACCTTCAGGTGGTTGGCACTCAGCCACGCATCGAAGTCGCCCCGCTCCCTGCCCGGGGCCTCGAGCACGAGCATGTCGTAGCGATCCTCGGCCAGGGCCTGCGCCAGTTCCTCTCGCGAGAGAGGCTTGCGTCCGGCGTAGCGGAGGCCTGCGTAATAGGCAATGCGCGGATTCTCGATATACAGCCGGGTCGCCTCGACCCGTTGTGCCGCCAGCCATTTCCCGGCGTCGGCGATCTGGGTGCTCTTCGGCGAGAGGGACACCACGTTGGCCAGCAGGGCGAGCACTGCCAGCACGATCATGAAGCCGCGCCAGCGGGGAAAACGCCGCATCAGCGCCGACAGACCGGCCGCGACGACCGGCACCGCCAGCAGGTTCAGCATGCCGACGTAGCGGCCGACGAGAAAAAAATGGTAGGTGACATAGGCGGCCAGCACCAGCACGTGGGCAAGGAAGATCCAGCCCAGCGGCTGCCATCCTGCCAGCACGGCCCGCAGCGGCCGACCGGCGAAGGCATAGGCCATCGGCACGACGAAGACGCTGCTCATCTTGAGGAACTTTACCGGGATGATGGTGAGCAGCCCGAAGAAGAGGACGTAGGCGGCTTCCTCCCGCGTGTATTTGTGCCCGAACAGCAGGTCGGACATCCTGCCGGCCATCTCGTTGAAGGCCTGCGACTTGGCCAGCGGATTGAACGCCTGGGACAGATGCGCCAGCCGGCTCGGCATCTCCACCAGCCCGCTGCCCAACAGGGTCGCTGCCAAGGCGGCGCCGGCCAGCGGCAGGCAGCCGATCATGAGCACGCGTCGCAGCCGCGTGCCGGCCGGCGACGCCAGCGCCTGCCAGAGCATCAGTGCCGGGAAATAGGCCAGGGCCTCGATGCGGAACAGGGCTGCGCATAACACAGCCAGCTGGCAGGCCAGCGCCTCCCGCCAGCGTCCGCTGGCCTCCCAGCGCATGGCCAGCCAGAGCGCAAGCAGGCCGAAGAACCACAGGCCGTATTCGCGCAGCACCTGCCCGCGGTACTCGTTGTAGCCGGGCATCGCCAGCACCACCAGGCAGGCGATCCAGGCAGCCTCGGGCAGGCGGCGCCGCACGATGGCGACCAGCAGGCTGCAGGCACCCGCCATTAGGAGCGCGTTGAGTAGATGGGCGGCAGCTTCCAGGCTCAGGCTTGTCAAGGCGCCGATGGCAGCAATAGCCGCCGGCAGCACTGCCAGGAGCAGCCCGTATTGCCTGGCTCCATCCATGCCATGATCGACGATGTCCTGCGCCCACTCGACGTAGAACATGCCGTCGCGGTTGAGCAGCGGGGCGTTCCATACGGCGAAGGCGGACAGCAGTAGGCTGCAGACGAAAGCCATGCGCACCGGCCCGATCGCCTCCATCCCTGACCTCAGCCGCCCGATCATTTGCCCTCCCCCGTACGGAACACCTGCAGCGCCGGCTTGCCGCTGGCCTCTGACGGCCATCTGAACACTTCGCGCAGCGGCGGTCCCTGCGGACCGAACAGGCGCGGAAACTGTTCGGCCGACGACACCGCCAGCAGCACCGGCTCAGTGCCGCGCGCCAGGCGCAGCGCCGCCTGTTCATCGATCCAGATATTGAATGTTCCCAGGCCCAGCTGCAGCGTCACCGGCGTATCCAGGTGGTGGATGCTGCGCGCATCGAGGCCGCTGGCCGCCAGCGCAAGGGCGGCACGCTCCGCCGCGACTGTGTAGCGCACTTCCTCGCTCTGCTCGGTCGCCCTGGCATGATAGGTCCACCAGGTCGCGCCGAGGAAGAAAAAAGTCAGTCCCGCCAGGACGGCGCCGCGCCAGGTCCGGCCGATGCGCTCGGTCAGCGCGGCCAACTCGCGCCCGGCCAGCAGCGCCGCCGCCGGCCACAGCGGCAGCAGCAGGTCGCCGCGATGGTGCGAGGCGAGCGAGAAGAGGACGATGCCGCCGACGATCCAGCAGAACAGGAAGCGTTCGAAGCGGCGTGCGGCGGCCTCTGCCGCGGGATGGCGCACGATGCGCCACAGGCCATACAGCACGAACAGGCTGAAGGGCAGGAAGCGCAGGATGAAATAAATCGTCGGCTTCGGCAGGTTGCGGCCGGGGAAGCCGCCCTTGCCGACGCCCGTGGCCTGGCCTACGAGCTCCTCGAAGAACAGCTTGTCCACGAGCGGCTTGCCGGCGGCGAGCAGGGCCGGCAGCAGCCACCCCAGCACGAGCAGCAGAAAGAGCCCCAGCCCGAGCCAGTGCGAACCCGACAGGGGCGGCGTGGCCGGATCGCTGCGCCGCTCCCAGAACCAGGCCAGCAGGCCCATCGCCGCCAGCACCAGGCCCAGCGGCCCCTTGACCAGCGTCGCCAGCGCCGCCCAGAACCAGAACGGCGCCCAGCCGCCGCCGCGCTCCCAGGCACGCTGCGCCGCAAACGCGCCGAGTGCCACCACCAGCGCGAACAGCGCGTCGGTGCGCACCAGGGCAATGTGCTTCGACATCATCGGTGCCAGTACCACGGCGAGCGCGGCCAGCCCGCCCGCCCAGGGTCCGTAGCGCCGGCGCCCGATTTCCAGAACCAGCAGCGCCATCGCCAGCACCGCCAGCATCGAGGGCAGGGTCAGGGTCAGGCGGTTGATGCCGCCGATCTCGGCGAAGGCGGCGGTGATCCAGGTGTGCAGCGGCGGCTTCGACATGATGCGGCCGCGGACATCCTGCTGCACCAGCCAGTGCCCCTGCCAGACGACGTCCATGACGTAGCCGACGTTGCGGTCCTGCGCATCGGCCTCGAGGTTGGACGGCCCCGTCAATCGTATGGCGTAGAACGCCAGCACCAGCAGGCCGAGCGCGACGCCCCAGGCCAGCCGGCCCTGCCAGGCTCGCGCCATCAGCGTGTCCTGCCCCGGCGCCAGCGCCACAGCATGAAGGCGCCCAGCAGCAGCACGACGCCGGCGGCGGCCAGCTTGCCCAGCCCCTCCACCGCCTTCTCGTCCACGACACCGCTGCCGATCAGCGCCGCGATGACGCCCTGCGGCAGATAGCCGATGAAGGTACCGAGGAGGAAGGCGCGCGCGCTGACCTGGCTCAGGGCCAGGCCGCCATTGATCATGACGCTGGTGAGGGGCAACTGGCGGATCAGCACCACCGCCTTCACCGAGGAGCGCACGCGGAAGGCGCGGCCGACCAGGCGGTGGCGGCCGAGGTGGCGCTCGAACCAGGCGCGCCCGCCATGGCGCACCGCCCAGAAGGTGATCCAGGAGCCGATGACGGCGCCGACCTGCGCCAGGGCCAGTCCCTGCCAGAAACCGAAGGCAAGGCCGCCGAGGACGTAGAAAACCAGGCGCGGCGTGCCGACGGCGACCAGGCCGACGACGAGCAGGACATAGACGATTTCGGCCCACAGGTCGTCGCCGGCGAGGAAGGCGCGCAACTGATGGATGTCGCGGACGATGCCGCCGACGGGGGTGAAGTAGAGCAGGACGAAGGCCGCTGCCGCCGCGACAAGCAGGAACAGGAGGCGCCGCAGTTCCTTGTTGAAGCCGGGCGCCACCGATTCCGGTTCGATCTCATCCTCGGCGCCTTCCGGGATATCTTCCCCGGCTCCGCTCATCGTCCCTGCCCTTGCTCCATGCCCTCCACCCGCTCCGCCGGCACGGCGCGCGCAGCGAACCAGCGCACGCCGAAGCAGTCGCGGATGCCGCGCCAGAGCCGGTTGTGCACGCCGTACTTCGACACGCCGCGCAGGCGCGGACGGTGGTTGACGGGATGCTCGGCGACGACATAGCCCTTGCTGCGCAGCAGGGTGGGCATGAAGCGGTGCAGGCCGTTGAAGACCGGCAGCTCGCCGACGCAGGCGGCGCGCACGACGCGCACGCCGCAGCCGCTGTCGGTCACACGGTCGCCGGTCGCCCAGTTGCGGAAGCCGTTGCCGACGCGCGAGGA
>CAJPFL010000252.1 GCA_905339315.1 Rhodocyclaceae bacterium | reverse complement strand
ACCAGTTCGGCCTGCGCGGCAGGCACGGTGATGCGCTCGTCGAACTCCAGCAATCCCGCCTCATCCTCGCGCAGGATGCCGGCGTCGAGGAGGTGGCCGATGAAGCCGGCAAACAGCGACTTCTCGGAGAATTCCGGCGCGTCGAACTCGTAGAGCAGCGCCAGGCGCTGCGCCAGCAAGTGGCTCGCCTCCTCCAGCGCGCGTCGCGTCAGGCGCCCCGAGCCGTGCCGCTGCAGCAGGGCCAGGGTGAGGAAGTGGCGCTCCAGCGTCGGCCGGATCGCCTCGCCCAACTGGCGCAGCTCGGCGAAGGACTGGCTGGTCGGCTCGGGCGCGGCATAGCGGCCCGTTTCCGGGTTGCGCCGCATCAGGCCGCGCGCGGTAAGCACCGAGACCACCGCCGCCATCGCCTCGGGCAGTGCCTCGACCGGACTATGCAGGAAGAGCTCCGCGCGCAGCAACGGGTAGATGCCGGCCACCGCCGCCTCCATGCGCCGCGCGTCGAGGCGGCGGTTGCGCCCGAGCAGGCAGGCCACCAGCGCCGGCAGGGCGAACAGGTGCAGCACGTTGTTGCGGAAATAGGCGAGCAGCGCTGCCGCGTTGGCGCGCACGCGCAGCAGCTCGCCGAGCGGGTGCGGCAGGCGCTCGACGAAGCCCAGCCCCTCCGCGTAGGAGACGATTTCCGCGGCCGGCAGGTCGCTGTCCGCCGCGCCGGGCGAGGGCGGCGCCTCGCGCAGCAGCGCCTGGCAAAGATCGATCTGGCGCAGCAGCGCCTGGGTATCCGCGGTGTGCTTGGGCGTGGCCAGCAGCGCCAGCGCGACGAGGCTCACCGGTGTCGCCACCGCCGCGGCATTGATGCGCCGCGCCAGCTCGCCGGCGGCTTCGCTGATCAGCGGGCGCACCCAGTCGGCGCGCGCATCGCCCTCGACGCGCCAGCCGGGACGGCGCGCATCGAGGAACTCCGCCAGCGCCAGCGGCTCCCCGAAGTTCACGTGCACCCGGCCGAACTTGTGGCGCAGCAGGCGCCAGGCGCCGAGCAGGCCGAGCAGCGACTCGCCCCGCTTCGGCTTGCCCTGCAG
The DNA here is from genome assembly GCA_905339315.1 of Rhodocyclaceae bacterium. Classification (GTDB taxonomy): domain Bacteria; phylum Pseudomonadota; class Gammaproteobacteria; order Burkholderiales; family Rhodocyclaceae; genus Desulfobacillus. The sequence goes on along the minus strand of CAJPFL010000252.1, from coordinate 4,132 downwards.
CTCCTCGAGGAAGGCCTGTCCTTCGAGCAGCTTCTCGTAGCCGAGGTATACCGGCACGAAGACCAGCGGGCGCGTATCGCCGCGCAGGAAGCTGCGAATCGTCATGCCGAGGATGCCGGCCTTGGGCGCCAGCATGCGCCCGCTGCGGCTGCGCCCGCCCTCGATGAAGTACTCGAGGGGGAAGCCGCGCGCGATCATCAGGTGCAGGTACTCGTGGAACACCGCCGCGTAGAGCGGCTCGCCCTTGAAGCTGCGGCGCAGGAAGAAGGCGCCACCGCGGCGCAACAGCGGCCCGACGACGGGCATGTTCAGATTGGCACCGGCGGCGATGTGCGGCGGGGTGAGGCCGCGCTGGTAGACCACGTAGGAGAGCAGCAGGTAGTCGATATGGCTGCGGTGGCAGGGCAGGTAGACAATCTCCTGTCCCGGCGCGATGCGCGCCGCCGTCTCGAAGTTGCGCACCTCGACGCCGGCGTAAAGGCGCGTCCACAGCCAGGCAAGAAACAGCACGAAGGCGCGCACCACGCCGTAGGTGTAGTCGGAGGCGATCTCCAGGGCAAAGGCGCGCGCGCGCCGCGCCGCCTCATCTTCGGAGACATGCTTCGCGGCAGCCTCGGCGGCGATCGCCGCGCGCACGGTGGCGGATTCCAGCAGGGTTTCGATCTGGGTGTTGCGGTGGGAGAGGTCGGGGCCGATGGCAATCTCGCGCTGGCGGCGGAAATGCACGCGCAGCACGCGCGACAGCTTGCGAACGGCACGCGCCTCGTCGGGCTCGCCCTCCAGCAGCTGGCGCAGCGAGAGCGGCGCGCTGAAGCGCACCAGCGCCTGGCGGCCGTGCAGCAGCACGGCGAGCGCCTGGCGCAGCCGGCCCGGCGTGCGCCAGGTTTCCGAAAACAGCGCCTTGAGGATGGAGTCCTGCTTGCTCGGGGCGCGGCCCCAGAGAATCGTGACGGGCACGATCTGCACGTCAGCCGCCGGGTCCCCGATGGCCGCGCGCACCATGTCGACCAGCAGCGGCGAGTGGCCGTAGCGCTGTTTCGCCGTCGCGGCCATGCGCCGGGCGCGCTCGAGAAAGAAGAAGGCGCGCTTCGCCCGCAGCGCGCCAACGGCGAAGGCGGCGCGCGGGCGCGGCAGACCGGCGCGCCGCGTCTCCGCCAGCAGCACCAGCAGGTTGCTCAGGTGGCGCCCGTCGAGGACGTAGCACACCGGCGTCGCCGGATCGAGGCCGAGCGCCTCGGGCCTGTCGGGCAGCACGGTCGGCCGCACCCAGACATACAGCAGCCGGCGCAGCAGCGCCAGGGTCAGGCCGGTGAAGTCCAATGGTCGGGACATATTGGGCGAAGGTGCCTAACTCCAGGCTCGTTTGCCCGGAGTATACTGACATCCTTCGTTCGAGGAACCGATTGCGCATGACCCCGCTGCCCAGCTACACCCTGCGCGAAGAAATCGCCAGCAGCATCACCCACGGCATCGGCATCGTGCTGGCCATCGCCGGGCTGGCGGTGCTGGTGGCCTTCGCCGCGCGCCACGGCGACGCCTGGCATGTGGTGAGCTGCAGCATCTTCGGCGCCGCGCTGATCCTCTGCTTCACCACCTCCACGCTCTACCACAGCGTGCAGGCCGAGCGCATCAAGCAGACCCTGCGCGCCCTCGACCACTCCGCCATCTTTCTCCTCATCGCCGGCACCTATACGCCCTTCATGCTGGTGAACCTGCGCGGGCCGTGGGGCTGGTCGCTGTTCGCCGTCATCTGGACGCTGACTTTGCTCGGCATCGTGCTGCGCCTGTTCCTGAAGGGGCGCCTGCACGGCCTGGTCGTCTCGATTTATGTCGCGATGGGCTGGATCGTGGTGGTGGCGGCGCAGCCGATGATCGAGCGGGTCGGCACCGGCGGCCTGATCCTGCTCGCCGCGGGCGGCCTCGCCTATACCGCCGGCGTGGCCTTCTACAAGTGGCGGCGCCTGCCCTACAACCACGCCATCTGGCACGGCTTCGTGCTGGCCGGCGCCGCCCTGCATTTCTTCGCCGTGCTGTTCTACGTCATCCCCTGGCCAGTGACAGCCGCCTGAGGGCGTGGCAAACTGTGCGCCCCGACAGTCAGGAGGCGCTTATGGCCGAGTTGCCCCCGTTTCACCTCGCCTTTCCCGTGACCGATCTCGCCCGTGCGCGACAGTTCTACGGCAAGTTCCTCGGCTGCCCGGAAGGCCGCAGTTCGGATGAATGGGTGGACTTCAACTTCCGCGGCCACCAGATCGTCGCCCACCTGGTGAAGCGTACCGCCACGGATGACCCGACCAACACGGTCGACGGCAAGCAGGTGCCGGTGCGCCACTTCGGGCTGGTGCTGCCGATGGACGAATGGCAGCGCCTGGCAGAACGCTTCCGCGCCGCCGGCATGGAGTTCGTCATCGAGCCCTATGTGCGCTTCCAGGGCCAGCCGGGCGAGCAGGCGACGATGTTCCTGATGGATCCCTTCGGCAATGCCCTGGAGTTCAAGGCCTTCAGCGACCCGGCACGGTTGTTCGCCAGGTAGCCCCTTTCTTTTCCCGCTTCACGTTTTTTTCACACGGTCTTGAGCCGGGCTTGACGGCCCGGTTGCTACGGTATGGCCTGTCTCTTGCCGGATTCACGCCATGCCCGTCCTGCCGCCCGTCCTACAGATCAACCGCTTCTTCCTGCTGTCCTGGCTGATCGCCGTCGTCCAGGTGGCCGGCCTGCAGGGCGCACGCCAGTTCACCGAAGCTGCCGTCGCCGGCTGGACCCTGGCAGCGACGGCGAGTTATGCCTTCATCTATCTGCTGCCGGCGCTGCTGCTGACGCACCTGCTGCGCCGCCTGCTGGCGTATCGGGCAATGCGCAGCGCGCCCGCCGTGCTCGCCGCGGCAGCCGTCGGCCTCACCGGCCTGACCCAGGTGCTGCTGTTCGCCGATCGCCTGATCCACGACATGTACGGCTTCCACATCAACGGCTTCGTCATCGACCTGGTGCTCACGCCGGGCGGCATCGCTGCGCTCGGCGCCGGCATGGGCACCCGGATTGCCGCCGGCCTGATCGTCCTCGCCTTTTTTGCGGCACAGGCCGGCGCCTACGCCTGGGTGATGCGGCATGACGGCGCGGGAAGTTGGCTCGGGGACATCCGCTGGCGCTGGGTGCTGCTTTCCCTGGCCCTGCTGAGCACCGGCGAACGGCTGGCCTACGGCTACAGCGCCGCGGCCAACTATCGGCCGATCCTCTTCGCCAGCGAGCATTACCCACTGTACCAGCCGCTCACCCTCCGCAAGCTGGCGAAGGCGCTCGGCATCGAAGCGAACGCCGGCGCCGAAGCGCAGAACCTGCGCCTGAAGGAAGGCAGCCTCGCCTATCCGCTGGCGCCGCTGCGCATGGAACCGCCTTCGGCGCCGCTGAACGTCGTCTGGCTGGTCGCCGAATCCCTGCGCTTCGACATGCTCGACCCGCAGATCATGCCGCGGCTGTGGGACTTCTCGAACGACGCCGTGCGCCTGGAAAAGCATTTCAGCGGCGGCAACCTGACGCAGATGGGCGTGTTCTCGATGTTCTACGGCCTCTACGGCAACAACTGGTTCCCGATGCATGCGGCGCGGCGCGCGCCGGTGCTGATGGACGTCCTGCAGCAGCAGCATTACCAGTTCAGCCTCAACACCAGCCAGCGCTTCACCTACCCGGCCTTCGACAAGACGATCTTCGCCAACATGCGGCCGCAGGACATGCATGCGCTGGAAGCCGGCGCCCCGCCCTGGCAGCGCGACGCGCAGAACATCGACGACATCCTGTCCTTCATCGACCGGCGCGATCCGGCGCGTCCGTTCATGAGCTACATGTTCTTCGAATCGACCCACGCCCCCTACGACTTCCCGCAGGAGGCGGCCATCGCCCGGCCCTACCTGGAGAATTTCAATTACCTGACGGCGGATTTCGGCAGGGACATCCGGCAGATCAAGAACCGCTACATCAACGCCGCCCGCCATGTCGACGGGCAGATCGGGCGGGTGGTCGACCACCTCAAGGCAAAGGGCCTGCTCGACAAGACCATCGTCATCGTGCTGGGAGACCATGGCGAGGAGTTCATGGAGCGCGGCCGCTGGGGCCACAGCGCCGAGTTCAACCGCTTCCA
>CAJPFL010000251.1 GCA_905339315.1 Rhodocyclaceae bacterium | reverse complement strand
TCCCACAGCTCGCGCGCGCGCACCTTGCGGTAGACCCAGCTGCCGTCCTCGCGCTGGTAGGCGCCGGCCGCCTTGAAGTCGGCGGAAGGTTCGGCCTTGTGCGCCAGTTCGACGTCGCCGTCGTGCTCGACCGCCTGCATGAAGGCGTCGGTCACGCCGATCGAGATGTTGAAGTTGGTGAGGTCGCCCTGGTCCTTGGCGTGGATGAACATCTCGATGTCCGGATGGTCGCAGCGCAGCACGCCCATCTGGGCGCCGCGGCGCGCGCCGGCGGATTCCACCGTCTCGCAGGAGCGGTCGAAGACGCGCATGTAGGACACCGGGCCGGAGGCGCGCGAGTGCGTGCCCTTGACGAAGGCGCCGACCGGGCGGATCGAGGAGAAGTCGTAGCCGACGCCGCCGCCGCGGCGCATGGTCTCGGCCGCCTGCGACAGGGCGGTGTAGATGCCGGGACGGCCGTCGACGATCTCGGAGATGGAATCGCCGACCGGCTGCACGAAGCAGTTGATCAGCGTCGCCTGCAGGTCGGTGCCGGCGGCGGAGTTGATGCGGCCGGCCGGCACGAAGCCATGCTCCTGCGCCTCGAGGAAGAGCTTTTCCCAGTGGGCGCGCTTGTCTTCCGCCTCGATGGCGGCCAGCGCGCGCGCCACGCGGGTGCGCACGTCATGCACATTCTGTTCGTTGCCTTTGGCGTATTTCTCGAGCAGGACTTCGCCGGAAATCTCTTGTTCTGCAGGTAGGGTGTTGTCGTCGCGGAGCTTTGTCTCGTGGTTGTTTGAAGACAGAGTTGTGCTCATCTGTTTTTTTCTCCGTATTTCGAATTGATTCTGACCGGCGACCAATATACTGCTTCGCCCAGGCCATGTGAACAGGTTTTCAAAAATATTTATTTGACTAAAAACAATAGCTTATTTAATTCTCTTGTGTAATCAATGAGAAATGCCCACTAGATATAGTATGTCGCACCGCACACAAGGACTGGCGCGGGTTTCCGCCCGGTTCAGGGGTTGGCGCGGGGGCTTTCCGGTTCGCGGATGGCGTACAGGGCGGGCCGGAACAGCTCGGGCTGGAGGGTGCTGTGGTCGATGTCGAAGGCGCTGTGCAGCAGTTCCGTCGTCTCGGCCAGGATCTGCGGCCAGGACTCGAGGTCGCGCACGACGACATGGGCCGACAGCGCGGCACGGCGCGAGGAGAGCGACCAGATGTGCAGGTCGTGCACCGAGACGACGCCATCGACGGCGGCCATGCGGCGGCCGACGTCCGGCAAAGTCAGCCCCGGCGGCACGCCTTCGAGCAGGGCATGCACCGCTTCGCGCGCCAGGCGCAGGGTGGAAAACAGGATCAGCGCGCAGATCAGGAGCGAGAGCAGCGGATCGGCCGGCATCCAGCCGGTGAACTGGATGACGAGGCCGGAGGCCAGCGCCGCCACCGAGCCGGCGAGGTCGCCCAGCACGTGCAGCAGGGCGGCGCGCGTATTCAGCGTTTCCTCGCCGTGCGCCAGCAGCCAGGCGACGCCGATGTTGACCGCCAGGCCGACGAGGGCGACGCCTGTCACCACCAGGCCCTGCACCGGGACGGGATGCAGCAGCCGGTCGGCCGCGCTCCAGGCGATGCCGATGATCACCGCCAGCATGAAGCCGGCGTTGCCCAGCGCCGCCAGGATCTCGATGCGCTGCAGGCCGAAGCTGAGGCGTGTCGTCGGCGGGCGCCGCGCCGCCCAGGCGGCGGCCGACGCCAGCGCCAGCGCCAGCGCGTCGGTGAGCATGTGGCCGGCGTCCGAGAGCAGCGCCAGCGAGTCCGCCCACCAGCCGGCGCCGGCTTCGACGCCCGCATACAGCAGGGTGACGGCCAGCGCCGCCGGCAGGTAGGCGGTGTGGCCGTGCGCGTGCGCGTGGCCGTGGTGGTGGTCGTGGGCCATCGTGCGCGGCGGGGTCAGGCGCCTTTCGCCGCCTTGCGCTTGGCGTGCGCCATCAGCAGGGCGATGGCGCAGGAGGCGGCGCGGGTCTCGGCGGTGTCGGCGCGGCTGGTGAGCACGATCGGCACGCGCGCGCCGACGACGACGCCGGTCAGCAGCGCCTCGGCAAGGTACTCGAGCTGCTTCGCCAGCATGTTGCCGGACTCGAGGTCGGGCACCACCAGGATGTCGGCGCGGCCGGCGACGGCGGACAGGATGCCCTTGGTCTTGGCGGCGACGATGGAGATGGCGTTGTCGAAGGCCAGCGGGCCGTCGAGCACGCCGCCGGCGATCTGGCCGCGGTCGGCCATCTTGCACAGCGCGGCGGCATCCAGCGTGGCGCGCATCTTGGGGGTGACGGTTTCGACGGCGGCGAGGATCGCCACCTTCGGCTCGACGATGCCCAGCACGATCGCCAGGTCGATGGCGTTGCGCACGATGTCGGCCTTGCATTCGAGGTCGGGATCGATGTTGATCGCGGCGTCGGTGATGAGCAGCGGCTTCGGGTAGGTCGGCACGTCGGCGAGGAAGACGTGGCTGATGCGCCGTGCCGTGCGCAGGCCGGTATTGGCGTCGACGACTTCGCCCATCAGTTCGTCGGTGTGCAGCGAGCCCTTCATCAGCGCCTCGGCGCGGCCTTCGCGCGCCAGCGCCACCGCCCGCGCCGCCGCGGCATGGCTGTGCTCGACGTCGATGATGGCGATGCCGGCAAGGTCGATGCCCTGCTGCTCGGCCACCGAGCGGATCTTCGCTTCCGGGCCGACCAGCGTCGGCACGATGAGGCCGGCCTGCGTCGCCTCCACCACGCCGAGCAGGGATTCGCGGTCGCAGGGGTGCACCACCGCCATCGGGATCGCCGCCAGGCCGCGGGTGCGGTCGAGCAGGTGCTGGTAGCGCGCCTCGCGGTCGAGGAGGGTCACTTCCGGCAGCTCGATGCGCGGGCGCTTGATCTTCTCCGTCGGCGCCAGCACCTCGGCCGTGCCGCCGATCACCTTCTGGCCGTCCTGGTTGGTGCACACGCAGTCGAAGAGGATGTGGTGGTTGTGGTCGAACTTGCGCGTCGCCGTCACCATGACGGTGATGGTGTCGCCGAGGCCGACCGGGCGCGAGAAGTGCAGCGTCTGGTCGACGTAGATGGTGCCCGGGCCGGGGAACTGCGTGCCGAGCACGGTGGAAATCAGCGCGCCGCCCCACATGCCGTGGGCGATCACCTCCCGGAACATGCTGCTCCTGGCGTATTCGGGGTCGACGTGGGAGGGGTTGACGTCGCCCGACATGATGGCGAACAGCTGGATGTCCTGCGGCTTCAGGGTGCGGACGAGGCTGGCGCTGTCGCCGACCTGGATCTCGTCATAGGTGCGGTTCTCGATGTACTCCATGGCTTCCATGATGGTTCTCGGGTTTGGTTCGTTCTTTTTCAATCTATGCCGGCAAAATTACGAAGTCATTGCGCCGGGTCAATGTTTGTAGGTGATGCGGTAGATGGCGCCGGCATGGTCGTCGGAGACCAGCAGCGAGCCGTCCGGCAGCACCAGCAGGTCGGCCGGCCGGCCCCAGGCGGATTCCCCCTGCAGCCAGCCCTCGGCGAAGGGTTCGTAGGAGACGGCCTTGTTGCCCTGCAGGCGCACCAGGCTGACGCGATAGCCGATCTTCGCCGAACGGTTCCATGAACCGTGCTCGGCGATGAAGACCTGGTGGCGGTATGCCGGCGGAAACTGCGCGCCGTCGTAGAAGCGCATGCCGAGGGCGGCGACGTGCGGGCCGAGGTTCTGCACCGGCGGCACGAAGCCGGCGCAGGGCCGCCTGCTGCCGAATTCGGGGTCGGCCAGCGTGCCGCCGTGGCAGTAGGGGTAGCCGAAGTGCAGGCCGGCGCGCGGCGCATGGTTGAGCTCGTCCGGCGGCACGTCGTCGCCGAGCCGGTCGCGGCCGTTGTCGGTGAACCACAGCTCACGGGTCCCGGGGTGCCAGGCGAAGCCCACCGTGTTGCGCACGCCGCGGGCGAAGACCTCCAGGCCCGAACCGTCGGCATTCATCCTCATGATGTTCGCGTAGCGATCCGGGTCGGGCTCGCAGATGTTGCAGGGCGCGCCGACCGGCACGTACAGCTTGCCGTCCGGGCCGAAGGCGATGAACTTCCAGCCGTGATGGGTTTCGCGCGGGAAATCGTCGCGCACCACTGCGGGCGGCGGCGGATTCTCCAGCCGGCGCTCGATGCCGTCGAAGCGCAGGATGCGGCTCACCGCCGAGACATAGAGCGCGCCGTCGCGGAAGGCCACGCCGACCGGCAGCTGCAGGCCCTCGGCGACGAGATGCGTCCGCGTCGCCTTGTAGTCGGCGTCGAACCTGACTGCATGCACCTTGCCGGCGCGCATCGAGCCGACGAACAGGGTGTTCCCGGCCCCCAGCGCCATGCCGCGGGCGTTGTCGACGCGGGCGAAGAGTTCGATGCGAAAGCCCGGCGGCAGCTTGATGCGCTCGAGCGGCAGCTCGTTCGCCGCGGCGGCCAGCGGCATCAGCGCAAGGAGGAGGAAAAGCAGGCGGCGCATGCCCGGAATGATAACCCCGCCGCCTTGTCTTGACCGTTCACCCCGGAATAGACTGCGGGTATGCACGAGGGAATGAGCGACGAGGCGCTGATGCTGGCCTACCGCGACGGCGATGCCGCCGCCTTCGAGGCGCTCTACCGGCGCTGGCGCAGCCGGCTCTACCGCACCCTGCTGCGCCAGTGCGGCAACGCCGCCCAGGCCGACGAGCTGTTCCAGGACGTCTGGCTGAAGGTGGTGAATGCGCGCAAGGGCTACGAGGTGGCGGCGAAGTTCTCCACCTGGCTGTTCCGCATCGCCCACAACCGCCTCATCGACCACTACCGCGCCCAGGGCCGCGCCGAGGTCGTCAGCTACGACGACGACCCGGACGACGCCGACCGCATCGCGTCGCTGCCGGCGGCGGCGACGGCGCAGCCGGAGGCCCTGCTAGAGCGCAAGGCGCTGGCGCAGGAACTGGTGAAACACATCGAGGCGCTGCCCGCCGCCCAGCGGGAAACCTTCCTGCTGAGCGAGGAGGGCGAACTGACGCTGGAGGAGATCGCCGCCGCCACCGGCACGAGCCGCGAGACGGCGAAGAGCCGCCTGCGCTATGCCGTCAACAAGCTGCGCGCCGCACTGGGGGAATTGAAATGAGCGACGACATCCGCGACGAACGGCTCTCGCGCCTCTACCGCGAGGCGGAGGCGGCCGCGCCGCCCGAGGCGCTGGATCGCGCCATCCTCGCCGCCTCGCGTGCCGCGCTGGCGCCGGCGCGCCGCCGCGCCAGATGGCAGGCGTGGACGCTGCCGATGGGCGTCGCCGCGACGCTGGTCCTGACGGTGACGCTGACCCTGCTGGTGCAACGCGAGCAGGAACCGCCGCTGGGCGAGGCGCCGCTGCCGCGCGCGCCGGCCGCCGCCCCGCAGGAGCGGGCCGAACCGGGCGCCGAGCTTCCCGCCAAGACGGCCGCGCCGCCCGCGGCGAAGCGGGAAGCCGTGCGGCGCGAAGCCGAAGCCCCGCCTCCGGCGCCGACGCCGGCGGCCAGCAGGCCCGCATCGCAGCCTCCTGTCGTGGAGCAGAAAGCCTTGCCGGCACCTGCGCCGGAAGCCGTCGGCGCGGCCGAACCCGCCAGGCCGGCGGCGGCCATGCGCCGGCAATCCGCACCCGCCGCCGATGCCGTCGAGATGCGTGCGAAATCCGCGCCGTTGCGCAAGGAAGCGGCGGGGGCGGCCGCAGCGCGCACGCCGGAGCAATGGCTGGAGGAGATTCGCCAGTTGAAAGCCCAGGGAAGGGATCAGCAGGCCGCCGAGGCGCTGGCGGAATTCAGGCAGGCGTATCCGGACTACCGGCTGCCGGAGGATTTGCGCTAACCCCGTTTCGGCTGCGCCTCCGTTTGAAGTGTTGCAGGCACATTTCACATGGAGGCTGTCATGAAAAACATTCTTGCGTTGCTGGCGCTGGCGATCCTGTCCGGCTGCGCCTCGGTGGCGGATGCCGGCCGCCTGGCCGAAGTCGACATCATCAGCGGCTCGACGGGGCAGAAGCTGGAGACCTGGCGCCATGGCGGCCGGCTGTATGTCGCCGGCACGCCGGGCGAGCGCTATGCGGTGCGGCTCGCCAACCGCAGCGGCGGCCGGCTGCTGGCGGTGCTCTCGGTGGATGGCGTCAACGCCGTCAGCGGCGAGACGGCGGCGGCGTGGCAGTCGGGCTATGTCCTCGGCCCCTGGCAATCGGCCGAGATCCGCGGCTGGCGCAAGAGCCTGGAGGATGTGGCGGCCTTCTATTTCACCGCGCTGCCGGATTCCTACGCGGCGCGCAGCGGCCGTCCCGACAACGTCGGCGTCATCGGCGTGGCGCTGTTCAGGGAACGCGTCGAGCCGCGCCCGCTGCCGCATGGCGCGCTGTCGAAACAGGCGCCGGCGGCGGCCGAATCGTCGCAGGATGCGGCCGCCGGGAGCCGGGCCCGGCAGGAGGCGGAACGGCTGGGGACCGGCCATGGCGAACGCCTGGACGATCCGACGCGCTACACGGATTTCCGCCGCGCCGGCGGGGCGCCGGCCGAGGTGCTGACGATCCACTACGATTCCCGCGACAACCTGATGGCGCGCGGCATCATCCCGGGGGCGCCGCGCCACGTGCATCCGCAACCCTTTCCCGGCGGCTTCGTGCCCGATCCGCCGCGCTCCTGAGGCCGCTTACTCGGGGTTGCTGAGGGAGAAGATTTCGTAGGCCTTGCAGCGCTCGACGGGGGCGCCGGCAACGTGGGTCAGCCGGCAGCCGTCGAGGACGAACGGCACGCGCTTGCCGGAGCGGAGGACGTTCGGTTCGACGATGACGGCGCCGCCGGCATCGAGGGCAGGCACGCGCGGCATGACGATCGCCTTGGCCGGCGGCCTGGTGGCGGCGGCGCTGCCGCTCCAGGAGATCAGGGTCGGCACGGCGAAGGGCGCGTACTTCTGCAGGCCGAGGGCCGTGCGTCGCGCGTCGCCGCTGACGATGCGCCGCACCAGGCAGATATGCACCTGGCTTCGGTCCGGCGAGCGTACGCCGACCAGGGTGCCGGCAGACAGCGCGCTGCTCTCGCCGTTCAGGTACTGCAGGGCGAATCCCGTCGGGCTTTCGTTGCTGACGGACCATTCGCTGAGTTCGACGCTGTGCGCAGCGGCATCGGCTTCCGCATGATCGTCGCGGCGGCGCCTGAGCGCGGCGCCGGAGAGCATCGACCAGAGATCGTCGAGGCCGACGGCGAGTTCGACCCTCGGCTTGAAATGCTGGCGCTGGGAGCGTCGCCAGGGCGGCACGCTCCACTGCGTCTGCAGGTTCTTCATCATGGCCAGATACTGCGGGCGGTGCGCCACGCTCGGCAGGCCGATCTTCGAGGGCAGGACGCCGTGTTCGAGCGCGTCGATCTGGCTGCGCATCCTTGCCAGCAGGGGGCCGCAGTCGAGCAGCAGGTCGCCGCTGCGGATTTCGATGTTGTGCCACTTCTGCAGGGAGCGCCCGGGCCCGTCTTCGTTATGCCGGATCAGGAAGCAGCCCTCGCGCGGGGCGGCCTCGCCCGGAAAGCGCGTCAGGTCGCGCAATTCGGCCAGGCCGGCGTAGCGGTCGAGGTAGAAGCGCACGCGGTCGAGTTCGCCGGGGGCCATCTGCACCGGCTCGGCCAGCGCCAGCAGCAGCGCCTTGATGTACAGCTGCACGGGAGAATTCCTGGCTGCCGCCGAGGCATCGGCGGTGGCCTGCCCCGCGGTTCGCGCCATGCGGTAGAGGCTGTGCAGGTTGCGCCAGGCGGATCTCGAGCCCGGTGCGTAAGCGCGATAGGCGAGCACCAGGCGGCGGCGCTCCATGTCCATGGCGCCGCCCAGGGTGCGCGGCAGCAGGTCGGCGTTGCCCCAGCGCATCCAGCCGCCCTTGATCCTTTCGGCGGCCGAGCGGTAGCTTTTCGCGTGGTATTTCAGCAGATCGTTGCCGACGACCACCTTGCGCTGCAGGGCGGCCGAGAGCGGATGCCGGGCCTTGTTCAGCTCCGCCTCGAAGAGGCCGGTGATGCGCGCGGTCTCTTCGGCCAGGATGTCGAGCATTTTCTGGCGCGCGCGAAAGCCGGACGCGGCATCCAGGCGCTTCAACTGCTCCTTGACGGCAGCGGCGGCTTCCTCCGGCGGCAGCCTGGACAGCGATTCCAGCCAGGTCCGCAGCATCTCCGGATGCAGCCCCGCGGCGAAGGCCTGGCCGCTTTCGGGTAACAGGGACACCAGAGAATGCAGTCGAAACACGCCTTGGATTCCTTTCCCGCGGGCGTTCAGTGGGAAACCCGCCAAGGATGGCATAAGACGGCCATCGCTGCCAGTCCCTTCCGTCGCCCGCTGCGGTCAGCAGCAGGCCGTGTCGGAGCGCAGGACGCCAGAATGCTACGGGATTGAACGGCGCAAGCCGGTGGTGCGCGGCATCAGCCCGCGAAGGCCGCGCGCTGCGCGCCGGCAGCGGCGCCCGGCGCCGGGCGTGCCTGCGCGGCGGAAGTGAAGGGGATGAGCGAAAAGACTTCGCAGCCAGGGCACTGCTCGAGCGGCTTGCTGACCCACAGGCGCAGCGGACCCGTGCGCTGCTGCAGGTACACCGAGACGCCCGGCTGGAGCGTCTGCGCCGGGGCGATCAGGGCAGGCCCGTCGCCGGCCGAGGGCAGCTTCGACAGGACGATGACGCGCACCGCCTTGACCTGCTTGCGGCCGTGCTTGTCGGTGGTCTCGATCGAAACCATGGTCGGCATGCCGCTCGGCGCCAGGTTCTGCAGGCCCAGTTCCAGGCTCTGCAGGTCGCCGGTGACGACGCGCCGCGTCAGGCAGATGTGCACCACGCTCTGGTCGCGCGGGCGCAAGCCGACGACTTCGCCGACGCGCACCGGCGCGGAGTTGCCGGCGATGTACTGCAGCGAAAAGCCGCCCGGGCTTTCGTTGCCGATGGCCCATTCGCTGGTATCGACCTTCACCGGCAGGTCGTCGGTGCGGCGGCGGTTGGCCGGACCGGCGAGGTAGGTCCACAACTGGTCGAAGCCGACGACGAGATCGACGCGCGGCTTG
>CAJPFL010000250.1 GCA_905339315.1 Rhodocyclaceae bacterium | reverse complement strand
TCGCCCAATCTGTTACAGCTATTTCAACTCTCGCTCAATACCCCATCCACCAGCCGCAGTTGGCGCTGCATTTTGCTCGCAAGGTCGAGATCGTGGGTGACGACGATGAAGCTGGTGTTCAGGCGCGAGTTGAGTTCCTGCATCAGTTCGAACAGCGCATGGGCGCTGGCGCGGTCCAGGTTGCCGGTAGGCTCGTCGGCCAGCACGCAGGCGGGTTCGGTGACCAGGGCGCGCGCCACGGCGACGCGCTGGCGCTCGCCGCCGGACAGCTCGGCGGGATGATGCTGGATGCGCTGCGCCAGCCCGACCTGTTCCAGCATGGCCGCTGCTCTGGGATGCGCTTCTTCCTTCTTCATGCCACGGATAAATAGCGGCATCGCGACGTTTTCCAGCGCGGTGAATTCCGGCAGCAGGTGATGGAACTGGTACACGAAGCCGAGCGAACGATTGCGCACCTCGCCGCGCTGCACTTCGTTCATGGCCTGTACGTCCTGGCCGAGAATGGACACGCTGCCGCCGCTCGCGTTGTCCAGTCCGCCGAGCAGGTGCAGCAGGGTGCTTTTGCCGGAACCTGACGCGCCGACGATGGCAATGCGTTCGCCGCGCGCAACTTCGAGGTTGACGCCGTTGAGCACCGGTACGTTGAGCCCGCCCTGGGAGAAGGTCTTGCGCAGGTCGCGGCAGCTTATGACGATGTTATTCATAGCGCAGCGCCTCCGCCGGTTGGGTCCTGGATGCGCGCCAGCTGGGATACAGCGTGGCGAGCAGGCTGATGAGCAAGGAGAAGCTGGCCACGATGAGCACGTCGCTGCGATGCAGATCCGACGGAAGCTCGGTGATGTAGTACACGTCCTTGGCGAGGAAGTGTGTGCCGATCAGCCGTTCGATGAACGGCACCACGGTGTCGATGTTGAGCGCCAGCAAGATGCCGCCGCCCACGCCGAGCAGCGAACCGATGATGCCGATCAGCGCGCCCTGCACGATGAAGATTTTCATGATGCTGGAAGGAGAGGCGCCCAGCGTGCGCAGGATGGCGATGTCGGCCTGCTTGTCGGTGACGGCCATCACCAGCGTGGAGACGATGTTGAACGCGGCCACTGCGACGATGAGCGAGAGGATGATGAACATCATTTTCTTTTCGATTTGCACCGCGCGGAAATAGTTGGCGTGCTCATGCGTCCAGTCGTTGGCGTAAATGTGGCGCGGCAGATCGCGCTCCAGTTCGACGGCCACGCGCGGTGCCATGTCCATGTCGTGCAGCCGCGCGCTAATGCCGCTTACCGTGCTGCCCATCTGGTAGAGCTTTTGTGCGTCGCCCAGGTGGATCAGCGCCAGTGTATTGTCATAGGGCGCCATGCCGATCTCGAAAATACCCACGACGCGGAACTGCTTGAGGCGCGGCATCATGCCGGCCGGAGTGATCTGCCCCTGCGGGGTGATGAGCAGCACCTTGTCGTCCAGGCGCGCCCCCAGTGAGCGCGCCAGATCGGATCCGAGCACGATGCCAAAGCTGCCATCCTGCAAGGCCTGTAACGATCCGGCTTTCATCTTGCCGCTGATGTCGGTCACCTTGTTTTCCTGTTCCGGGAATATGCCGCGCACCATCACGCCTTGCACGCTCGGCCCAAACGACAGCATGCCCTGTCCGTTGACAAAAGGGGCGGCTCCGGCGACCTGTGGGTGTTTTGCCGCGGTGTCCAGTATGCCCTGCCAGTCGCTCACGCGATTCATGTCGCCGCTGATTTGCAGGTGCGGCGCAACGCCGAGAATGCGCGTACGGATTTCCTTCTGGAAGCCGTTCATCACCGACAGCACCACGATCAATGCGGCCACGCCCAGCGCCATGCCCAGCATGGAGATGAGCGAGATGAAGGAAATGAAATGATTGCGGCGTTTGGCGCGGGTATAACGCAGACCGATGAAAAGTTCGTAAGGGCGCAAGGTAGGAGCTCGAAATAAATTGGGCGCTAGTTTGCCACAAGAGCCGCTGGCGCGGGATGGTAAACTTGCAGGCATGAAAACTATTCACATGGTCATTCCCGATTTATTCCTGCCCCCTGAATTGTCTGCCGACGTGTGCGCCGGGCTGGAGTTGCCGGCACTGGAAACGGTGCTGGCGCGCGCCCGGCCGGACAGCTTGCGAGCGGCAACGCTGGAGGCATGGTTGTGTGAGACATTTGGCGTCCCCGACCAGCCCATTGCCGCGATCACGCTGCTTGCGGAAGGAATGGAACCGGGTGAGTTCTGCTGGCTGCGTGCCGACCCGGTACACCTGCACCTGCAGCGTGACCAGATGATTCTGCAAGGTGATGTGCCGTTAAGTGCGGACGAAGCAGCGCAGCTTTGCGCCAGCCTGAACAGTTATTTTTCCGAGGCAGAGTTTCCGGGGACCGGGTTGCAGTTTTTCGCCCCGCATCCGCAGCGCTGGTATCTCCGGCTGGATCATGCGCCGGATATGGCGACACGCCCCGTGTCGCAGGTGGCGGGCAGGAATGTCCATGCGCATTTGCCGCAGGGGCCGGATGCGTTGAACTGGCACGGGGTGTTCAACGAAATCCAGATGCTTTTTTTCGAACACGCGGTGAACCAGGCGCGCGAGGCGCGCGGCGAACTGCCCGTGAACAGCGTGTGGCTGTGGGGTGAGGGGAGGGCGGCCGGACAGTTGGCGCAGCCCTTTGATCAGGTATACGGCGACAGCCCCATGGCTGGGGCATTCGCACATGCGGCAGGCGTGCCGCATGCCGACTTGCCCGACGAGGCAGGCGACTGGCTCGACCGGGAGGGTGATGCCGTGCTGCTGGTGTGGGAAGGACTGCATCGCGCCATCCAGCAGGGAGATCTTCAAGCCTGGCGCGGTTCGTTGCAGCGCTTCGAACAATGCTGTACGGCCTTGCTCGCTGCGCTGCGTGCCGGGCGCATCGTGCAGATCACGCTGGATGTGTTGCAGGACAATGCCGCGCGCCGCTTTGTGTTGACGCGCGGCATGACATGGAAGCTGTGGCGGCGGCCAAAGGGGCTGGCGCATTACGCAAAACTCACGTGGCAGGCACAATAAAGCCGCGCCATGGAAGAACTTTACGCTTGCGCCACAGCGTAAAATCCCGGGCGATCATCACGCGGATTTATGCAACATTCGGGCTGGTATCCTGTATTATTTAGCCCGATTAATTAGACAGATAAACAGAAACGCAATTTATGAAAGTCACCTTCCTAGATTTTGAGCAGCCAGTCTCCGAACTGGAAAGCAAGATCGAGCAACTGCGTTATGTGCAGGACGATTCCGCGCTCGATATTTCCGAGGAAATCGGCCGCCTGCAGAAGAAAAGTCAGACACTGACCAAGGATATTTACGCCAAGCTCACGCCGTGGCAAATCTCGCAGGTGTCGCGCCATCCGCAACG
>CAJPFL010000249.1 GCA_905339315.1 Rhodocyclaceae bacterium | reverse complement strand
GTCAAGCAGATGACCCTGCAGGACGCCAAGGGCATCCTCACCGGCGGCGACGATTCGGTGACGCAGTACTTCAAGCGCACCACCTCCGAGCCGCTCACCGAGAAGTTCCTGCCCATCGTCCGCCAGGCGACGGAGCGGGTGGACCTGGCGCAAAAATACAACCGCTACGCGAAGCAGGGCGCCAAGCTCGGCCTCATCGACAAGAAGGACGCCAGCCTCGAGGGCTACGTCACGCAGAAGGCCCTCGACGGCCTGTTCCTGATGATCGCCGAGGAGGAGCGCGCCATCCGCCAGAATCCCCTCGGCCAGGCCAGCAGCCTGCTGCAGAAGGTGTTCGGCGCCCTGAAATAATCCCCGACGCCGCCCGCTTGCGGTCCACGGCGCATCCGCGCCGTCCCGGCGCGGCTGACTTTTCAAATTGAACACGCTCAATCCCCCGCAGCGCGAAGCGGTGAACTACCTCGACGGCCCGCTGCTGGTGCTGGCCGGCGCCGGCTCCGGCAAGACGCGCGTCATCACGCAGAAGATCGCCCACCTCGTCCGGCAGCGCGGCTTCAGGCCCGAGCAGATCGCCGCCATCACCTTCACCAACAAGGCGGCGAAGGAGATGCGCGAGCGGGCGAAGCAGCTGCTGCCCGGCCAGTCGCTCGAATCGCTCAACGTATCGACCTTCCATGCGCTGGGCGCGCGCATCCTGCGGCAGGAGGCGAAGGCCCTGCAGCTCAAGCCGCGCTTCTCCATCTTCGACGCCGCCGACAGCGCGTCGGTGCTGGCCGAGCTGGCGAAGGAGGCCGACAAGGCGAAGCTCAAGGCCCTGCAATGGCGCATCTCCGCCTGGAAGAGCGCGCTCGTCGAGCCGAACGCGGCCCTCTCGCTGGCCGAAGACGACCTCGGCCTCGCCGCCGCCCGCCTCTACGGCGATTACGAACAGGCCCTGCGCGCCTACCAGGCGGTGGACTTCGACGACCTCATCCGCCTGCCGGTGCGCCTGTTCGAGTCCGAGGCCGACGTGCTGCTGCGCTGGCAGGGCAAATTGCAGTACCTGCTGGTCGACGAGTACCAGGACACCAACCGCAGCCAGTACCGCCTGCTGCGCCTCATCGCCGGCGAACGCGCCGCGTTCACCGCCGTCGGCGACGACGACCAGGCGATCTACGCCTGGCGCGGCGCCGACGTCGAGAACCTGCGTGTCCTGCAGGCTGACTTTCCGCAGCTGAAGGTCATCAAGCTCGAGCAGAACTACCGCTCCATGCAGCGCATCCTGAAGGCCGCCAACGCCCTCATCGGCAACAACCCGAAGCTGTTCGAGAAGCGCCTCTGGTCCGAGCACGGCCACGGCGACGCCATCCAGGTGAATGTCGCCCGCGAC
>CAJPFL010000248.1 GCA_905339315.1 Rhodocyclaceae bacterium | reverse complement strand
GCCGCCAGGTCCTTCGCCCCGTCGTCGATGCCCGGCAGGATGTGGCAGTGCAGGTCGATCATGCCTTGAAGCCATTTTCCAGCTGTGAACACTTCGGATAGTAGCATTGCCTGATTGGCCGGATTCCGGACCTCGAGCCTTCAGGAAATATCCCGACGGCAATTCGTCTACAATCGTTGCGCTCGAACAACCACACTCCTGATTAGTGACCAACCTCAGTCGAAACATGCACAGTCTTGAAACACCGCTGTGGGAGCGGCGTCCTCGCCGCGATATTGGCGGCTGCAATCGCGGCGGAGACGCCGCTCCCACAAGGCCTGCCGAGCCTTGTCACTAATCTGGACAAACCGCAGGAGAAAATATATGCCAAATATTGGCACGATCATGCTAATATCTGGCCATGTCGATTGCCACTGCCCTGTTTACCGACAGCCAGATCCGCATCTTTCGCTGGCTGTTTGGCCAGCCGAGCCGCGAATTTCACCTGAGCGAATTGCGGCGCCTCAGCGGCTTGGGCAGCGCATCCCTGCAACGGGAACTCAAGCGCTTGACCGATGCAGGGCTTGTGCACTCCGAGCGGGTCGGCAATCTGCGCCGCTTCAGGGCAAACCCGCAAAGTCCCGTCTTCAGCGAACTGGCCGGCCTCACGCGCAAGACACTGGGGGCGGAGCCTCTGCTGCGCGAAGCCTTGCTGCCCCTGGTCCCCGCCCTGAAAACGGCGTGGATTTTCGGTTCCGTCGCCAGACAGTCCGACACGGCCCAAAGCGACATCGACGTGATGCTGGTTGGCGAGGACCTGCACCTGGCCCGTGTCCTGGAGTTGCTGCTGCCCGTGGAGGGGCAATTGGGCCGCAAGATAAACCCGACCTGCTATACGCCCGCCGAATTCGAGCGGCGGCGCGCAGAACCCGATTCCTTCGTCAACCGCGTTCTGGCACAGCCGGTTCTACCGTTGATAGGCGATGCGCATGAGTCTGCCCGCGCTGGATAACCTCGTTCGCACCGGGCAACTCAAGTCCGAGCCTCGCAACGAGGCAGAGATCAGGCGCATGCTGGCAATGGCACGCACCCGCCTGGCTGACGCACGGCTTTCCGCACTCTCACCCCAGGGCCGATTCATCAGCGCTTACAACGCCGCCCATACGGCCGCGTTGGCGGCACTGCGCTGGCATGGCTATCGCAGCGAAAACCGCTATACCGTGTTTCAGTGCCTTGCGCATACCTTGAATTGGCCGGCACCCCGCTGGCGGGTGCTGGATGCCGCCCACCAAAAAAGAAATATGGCCGAATACGAGGGATTCCTCGATGTGGAAGAATCCGCCATTGCCGAGCTATGCGCCCTGGTGGCCGACCTGATTGCAGATTTCGACAAACTGACATGCCGCTGATTCCCGTGATCCTCTCCGGCGGCGCCGGGACGCGGCTGTGGCCGGTGTCGCGCGAAGCGCATCCCAAGCCCTTCATCCGCCTGCCCGACGGCGAAAGCCTGCTGCAGAAGACCCTGAAGCGCGCCGCCGCCTGCGGCGCGGAGCGCATCCTCACCGTCACCAACCGCGACCACTACTTCATCACCCGCGACGAATATGCCGCCGCCGCGCTCGTCGCCCCGGTGGCGCTCGACTACCTGCTCGAGCCGGCCGGCCGCAACACCGCGCCGGCCATCGCCGCCGCGGCGCTGCGCCTGGCCGGACTGCACGGCGGCGAGGCCGTGCTGCTGGTGCTGCCGGCCGATCACCTGATCCGCGACACGGCCGGCTTCCTCGCCGCCGTGGCGGCCGCCGCCCGGCTGGCGCGGGACGGCCGCCTCGTCACCTTCGGCATCCCGCCCGACCGCCCCGAAACCGGCTTCGGCTACATCGAGGCGGGCGAGGCGCTCGCGCCTTCGGCCCTCGGCGTCCTGCGCTTCGTCGAGAAGCCGCCGCGCGCGACGGCCGAGCAGTTCCTCGCCTCCGGCCGCCACTACTGGAATTCCGGCATGTTCTGCTTCCGCGCCGACGCCTTCCTCGAGCAGCTGCGGCGCTGCGCCCCGGCGCTGCACGCCGGCGTCGCGGCCTGCTGGCAGGCCACGGCGCGCGAGCAGGACCCCGTCGTGCTCGACCCCGGGACCTTCGCCGCCCTGCCCGACATCTCCGTCGACTACGCCGTCATGGAAAAGCTCGCGCCCGAGTCCTCGGCCCTCGTCCCGCTGTGCGATTCCGGCTGGAGCGACATCGGTTCCTGGCAGGCGCTGAGCGAGCTGGCGCCGGCCGACGCCGCCGGCAACCGCATCGACGGCGAGGCCATCGCCCTCGACAGCCATGGCTGCTACATCCGCAGCGAAGACCGCATCGTGGCGGCGCTCGGCGTCGACAACCTGCTCGTCGTCGACACCCCGGACGCCCTGCTGGTGGCGCAGCGCGACCACGCCCAGCAGGTCAAGGCCGTCGTCGCCGAGCTGAAGGCGCGCGGCCACGACAGCGTGCGCCTGCACCGCACCGTGATGCGGCCGTGGGGCAGCTACACCGTGCTCGAAGAGGGGCCGCGCTTCAAGATCAAGCGCATCGTCGTCAGGCCCGGCGCCTCGCTCTCCCTGCAGAAGCACCGCCACCGCAGCGAGCACTGGGTGGTGGTCTCCGGCACGGCGCGGGTCACCAACGGCCGCGAGGAGCACCTCGTCGGCGTCGACGAATCCACCTACATCCCGGCCGGCACCCCGCACCGGCTCTCCAACCCCGGCAGGATCGATTGCGTGATGATCGAAGTGCAGAGCGGCGACTACGTCGGCGAGGACGACATCGTTCGGCTCGAGGATCATTACGGCCGGGCCGGCTGAGCATGAGCTTATGCATTGATTGCGGCTGTGCGTTCTGCTGCGACGGCACCTTGTATTCACATGCGCCCCTGAAGGAAGAGGACTTGCCCATCCTGGCCAACCGGTTTGATGTTCTGCTGGCGGACAGGAAAAGCGTGGATGGCAAGCCTGAAGCCAGTTTCAAACAGCCATGCAGGTTGTGCGTGAACGACCGGTGCTCGGTTCACGAGGAAAAACGGCCGGCGATTTGCGGGGACTACCGATGCAAACTGCTGGACAGCCATGGATCGGGAAAGGTCACCACGGAAGAAGCGCGTACGCTGGTCGAGAACGTAAAAGAACTGCGGGACCGGCTCAGGCCGAAACTGGAAAGCATCGCCGACGCGGGGTGCGGGGCTTCCTTCCTCGAGCTTACCCTGTCGGCAGTCAGCCAGCTCGAAAAGGAGGGTGCCGCAGAACGCACGACCCAATCCGCCGAGTTGTTGCTGGACATTGCCATGATGCGCATCCTTCTGGCAAAGAACTTCGATTCGCGGCTGACGAAGCACACCTGGCTGGCGGACAAGGCCTTGCAGGCCATGGGGGACGCAGCGGAGCCGCCGGCGCACTCAGCGCCGGGTCCCGGGAAATGAAGCATTCATCATGAGCGCCATAGCCGGGACCCTGCATTTACACGGTGCGCCGCTCGAACCGTCCCTGATCGAAAAACTGAGCGGCGCCATGAAGCGGCGCGGCCCCGATGCGCAAACCCGCTGGGTGCAAGGCCCGGTGGCGCTGGGCCACTGCATGCTGCGCGCCACGCCGGAATCCCTCGAAGAACACCAGCCGCTGGCGAGCCGGGACAAGAACCTCGTCATGGTCTGGGACGGGCGCCTCGACAATCGCGATGAATTGCAACGTCAGCTGAAAGCCGCCGGCGCCGTGCTGCGCGACCGCAGCGATGCGGAACTGGCGCTCCAGGGCTATGCGGCGTGGGGCGAGGACTGTCCCAGGCGGCTCCTGGGCGACTTTGCCTTCGCGGTCTGGGATGCCCGGCGGCAGCGCCTTTTTTGTGCGCTCGACCACATGGGCGCCCGGCCTTTCTATTACGTCCTCAACAAGCGATTTTTCGCCTTTGCCTCCGAGGAGGAGGCCCTGCTGGAACTGCCGGGCGTATCCCGCCAGCCCAACGAGGCGATGATCCTGCACATGCTGGTGCCCGCCTACCGGAGCGCGGACAACCAGCGCTTCTGGCTGAAAGACGTCTGGGGCCTGCAGCCCGGGCAATGCATGTCGGTTGCCGCGGACGGTACGCGCCGGAGCGAAACCTACTGGCGGCTGGAACCCGGGGACGAGCGCGTGTACGCCTCCGACCAGGCGTGCGAGGAAGCCTTTCTCGACGTCTTCGGCGAAGCCGTTCGCTGCCGGATGCGCGCCAGCGGCGACATCGCGGCGATGATGAGCGGCGGCATGGACTCCGCCGGCATCGCGGCCATGGTCAAACGCCTGCTGCCGGGCATGCCGGGAAAGGCATTC
>CAJPFL010000247.1 GCA_905339315.1 Rhodocyclaceae bacterium | reverse complement strand
GCCTCGATGCCGCGCTCGCCCATGTCATGCTCTGCGGCAACCCGGCGATGGTGGCGGACGCCACGGCGGCGCTGGCGGCGCGCGGCTTCAGGAAGCACAAGCGCAAGGAGCCGGGGCAGATCAGCATGGAAACCTACTGGTAAGAAGGCCGCGATGAAGCTCGTACGCTATGGCCGGAACGGCCGCGAAAAGCCCGGCCTCATCGACAGCGAGGGCAAGCTGCGCGACCTCTCGCCGGCCATCGAGACCATCGACCAGGCGACACTCTCGCCGCAGGGGCTGAACCGCCTGCGCAGCATCGCGCCGGAATCGCTGCCGCGCGTGAAAGGCAATCCGCGCCTCGGCGTGCCGTTCACCGGCATCAGCAAGATCGTCGGCGTCGGCCTCAACTACCGCGACCACGCCAGGGAAGCCGGCATGCCGATCCCGAGCGAACCGATCCTCTTCATGAAGGCCACCACCTGCATCAGCGGTCCGTGCGACCCGATCCTGCTGCCGCCGGGCTCGCTCAAGACCGACTGGGAAGTCGAACTGGCGATCGTCATCGGTTCGGTCGCGCGGCACGTTCCCGTCGAGCGCGCGCTCGAGCACGTCGCCGGCTACTGCGTCGCCAACGACGTCTCCGAGCGCGAATACCAGCTCGAACGCGGCACGCAGTGGGACAAGGGCAAGGGCTGCGACAGCTTCGGCCCGCTCGGACCGTGGCTGGTCACCGCCGACGAGATCCCCGATCCGCAGGACCTGCATCTCTGGCTGGATCTGAACGGCACCCGCGTGCAGGACGGCACGACCGCCAACATGGTCTTCGGCTGCGCCGAACTGGTGTCCTACATCAGCCGCTTCATGACGCTGCTGCCCGGCGACGCCATCGTCACCGGCACCCCGCCCGGCGTCGGCCTCGGCATGAAGCCGCCGCGCTTCCTCAAGGCCGGCGACAGGCTGCGCCTCGGCATCGACGGCCTCGGCATGCAGGCGCAGGCCGTCGTCGCCTCGCGCCAGCGGCCTATACAATAGATCGCCATCATGAGCCAAGCCAAACAACTGCGGCGTCGCTTTTACCGGGAACTACAAACGCTCCTTCCCCTCGTCTGGCCGGTTTTCTCGTTGCTGATCGGCCTCATGGTGAGCCTCGGGCTGCTCATCGGGCACCTCGAAGGCTGGAAGTTTTTCGAAGGCATCTATTTCGCCTTCGTCACCGGCCTGACCGTGGGCTACGGCGACCTGGTGCCGAAGCTGCCGACCTCCCGCATCCTCGCCATCGTCATCGGCTTCACCGGCATCCTGCTCACCGCGCTCCTCGCCGCCATCGGCGTGCGCGCCCTGCACGCCGCCCTGCTGGAGAAGGCCGCCACCCCGGCCGATCCCGAACGGACGCCATGATTGCCTCGGCCGGGCGCAGCGCCGGCCTGCTGATGGCGATCGGCTGGCAACGAAGCTATACTCGAACGCAACGTCATGAGTCCGACGCCCATCCATCACGATAGAGGAGAGCTTCCATGAGTGTCATTCGCGCCATCACGACCCTGGCCATCGCGGCGTCAATCGCCGGCGCGGCCTATGCCCAGCAATACGTCTTCCCCGCCAAGGGACAGTCGCCTGAGCAGCAGAAAAAGGACGAGAGCGACTGCCATGCCTGGGCCGTCGGCCAGACCGGGTTCGATCCCGCCCAGCCGCCGCCGGCAGCGGCCGCGCCACAGCAAGCCAAGACCGCCACCGGCACCACGCCGGGGGCCGGTGCCCGCGGGGCGGTGCGCGGCGCCGCCGTCGGGGAGATCGTCGGCGGCGATGCCAGGACCGGCGCGGCTGCGGGCGCGGTCGCCGCGCGCGGCCAGAGCCGCCGTCAGGGACAGGCCCAGCAACAGCAGGCCGCACAGTCCCAGCAGCAGGCGACGAGCAGCCAGCAGGCAGCCTACGCCAAGGCGCGGGCGGCCTGCCTCGAGGGCAAGGGCTACACGGTCAAGTAGGCGCCAGGCTGGTTGTGCGCCAGCACGAAGCGCCGGTTGCGCGACCCGATACAGCGCCGGCGCTGGCCTCCCCGCTGCTGCGGCTCGGCATCCCGATCAATGAACGCGTTCGCATAGGATGCTGCCCAAGGTAATCGAACTGCTCGGCAGGAAAGCCAGCGGCGCCCAGTTCGGCACGCTGGCACGGGAGGAGTTTTCCTGGCTGTTTCTGCCGGGGCGCCATATCGCGCTGATCGGGGCGCGTCGGGCCGACATGCTGCTCTCCCGCACCAAGCTGGTGGCCGCGCTGTTCGCCATTCTGACCCCGCTGTGGGGCATCGTCGATTACCGCTTCCTCCCCGAGGCGCTGGCGAAGGATCTGCTGCTTGGCCGCGCCCTCGCCACGCTGGCCTTCGTCTCGATCCTGGCGTTCTACAATACCCCGGCAGGCCTGGTGCGGAACTCGCGGCTGGCGCTGCTGCTGCTTTTTTCCGTGCCCAGCTTTTTCTTTCTCTACTCGACGGTGATCCTGGCGCCGCATGCGCTGTCCGGGATCGCCGCTGCGCTGGCGGCGACCCATGCCTTCCTGCCGTTCCTGGTGCTGGCCGGCCTGTCGATCTTTCCACTGACGGTGCTGGAGGCGGCGCTGCTGGCGCTGCCGATCCTCGTGGCAAAGGCGGGCGCCAGCCTGCTCTTCTGGCCAACGGTCGATTGGCCGCTGGCGCTGGGGACGCTCTGGCTGCTGCTGCTGATCGGGGCGGTGGCGACGCTGGCGAGCGTCAGCCAGCTCGCCTTCATCATCGCCCTGGTGCGCAACGCCATCCGCGATCCGCTCACCGGCGCCTTCTCGCGCCAGGGCGGCAGCGAACTGCTGGCGCTGCAGTTCAACCAGTCCGTGCGCAACGGCACGCCGCTGGCGGTGGCCTTCATCGATCTCGACGAATTCAAGCGCATCAACGACGATCACGGCCACGAGGCCGGCGACCGTGCGCTGGTCGCCGCCGTGCAGCAGATGACGCGGCAGCTGCGCACCGGCGACATCCTCGCGCGCTGGGGCGGCGAAGAGTTCGTCATCATCATGCCGAGTACCGCCGCCGCCAAGGCCGCGGTCGCCCTCGAGCGGACGCGCGCCGCCGGTTTCGGCGAGCGACCGGAAGGCGGCCCGCTCACCGCCTGCATCGGCATCGCCGAGCGCAGCGCCGACCAGGTCGACGACTGGAGCATGCTGGTCGACCTGGCCGACGCGCGCATGTACGAGGCCAAGCAGTCCGGCCGCAACCGCATCGTCACCCGCCCTGCCGCCTAGGG
>CAJPFL010000246.1 GCA_905339315.1 Rhodocyclaceae bacterium | reverse complement strand
GTGCGCCTCCGGCAGCCAGACGTGCACCGGCAGCAGGCCGGCCTTGGCGCCGAAGCCGAACAGTGCCAGCAGGAAGGCCGCCGAGCCCCAGAAGGGCGTATGCGGCTGCACCCGCATGCCGGCGAAGGTGTAGTCGCCGCTACCGGCGGTCATGACGCCGAAGGACAACAGGATGGCGATGGCGCCGATGTGGGCGATCAGCAGGTAGAGGTAGCCGGCGCGGCGGATCTCGGCGTGGCGGTGGTCGGTGGTGACGAGGAAGAACGAGGACAGCGCCATGCCCTCCCAGGCCACCATGAAGGCGTAGGCGTCGTCGGCCAGCAGCACCAGCAGCATGCTGGCGAGGAAAATGTGGTACTGCAGGCACATCAGGCCCGGCGCCGTGCCCTCGCCCTTGCGGAAATAGCCGGCGGCGAACACCGAGATGCCGGCCGAGGCGAAGCCCAGCAGCAGCACGAAGACGGCAGCGAGGTTGTCCAGGCGCAGATGGAAGGGCAGGCCGGGCAGGCCGATGACCAGCACGGCGGTTTCCGGCGTGCTGCCGAGGAAACTTAGAGAAGTCAGTCCCGCCAGGACGCCGACCAGGGCGCCAAGGGGGAACATAAGCTTGCTGATGTAGAACAGGTTGCGCGGCGAGAGGATCCCGGCCAGTCCGATCGCCAGCCAGGCGCAGGCGGCGATCAGCAGGACATCGATGGGCAGCAGGGTCGGCATGGCAACGTTGCGCCTATTCTAGCGCAACGCCTCGGCCTGCATGCCGGCCAGGCTGCCTGATGCTAGTGGACCAGGTTGATCATCACCATCAGAACGGCAAGGAACAAGATCGTCATGACGCCGCCGGCGCGCATGAAGTCGGCCACCCGGTAACCCGCCGGCCCCATGATGAGGGCATTGACCTGGTGGGTGGGCAGGAAGAACGAGTTCGACGTTGCCAGCGCGACGGTCAGCGCGAACACCGCCGGGTCGGCGCCGGCGCCGATGGCGATGTTGACGGCCAGCGGCACCAGCAGCACGGTGGCGCCGACGTTGGACATCACCAGCGTGAAGAAGGTGGCCAGCACGGCGATGGACAGTTGCAGCACCCAGGTCGGCGTGCCGCCGAGCAGGGTCAGCGTCTGCTGCGCGATCCAGGCGGCGGTGCCGCTGGTCTCCACGGCCAGGCCGAGCGGAATCAGGCTGGCCAGCAGGAACACCGACTTCCAGCTCACCGCCTGGTAGGCTTCCTCGATCTTCAGCACGCCGGAGAGGATCATGCCGATGGCGCCGGCCATCAGGGCAATCGACAGGCGGATATCCGTGAACAGGATCAGGCCGAGCGCAACAAGGAAAAAGCCCAGCGCCGCGCGCACCTTGTGCGGACGCAACTCCTCGTGGGGGTACTCGGTGGTGAGAACGACGAAGTTGCGGTTCGACTCCAGCCGCGCCAGACCGTCCCAGGTGGTATGCACGACGAGGGCGTCGCCGGCCTGCAGCGGCATGTCGCGGATGCCATCGCCCTCGCGCAGGGTCTTGCCGGCGCGATGCAGCGCCACCATGGCGAGGCCGTAGGTCTTGCGCAGCCAGACTTCGCGCGCGCTCTTGCCGATCAGCTCCGAGCCGGGCGGAATCACCACCTCGGCCAGACCCGCCTTGGCAGCGGAAAGCGCCTCGGTGAATGCCAGGAGATCGTCGCGCAGTTCCAGGCCGTTGGCGTCGACGAAGGCGCGCAGCCGCTCCGGCGCGGCAAGGATGCCGAGCACGGTGCCGGCACCGATGGCCACGGTGCGATCGAGCCCGCCCGGGCCGACGCGCGTCTCGTCGCCGCTCTGCGCGGCGATCACGCGCAGCCGCCCGCTGCGCTCGACATCGTCGAGCGTCTTGTCCACCAGCGGGCTGCTGGCCGGCACCACCACTTCGAACAGCCCGTATTCGAGGCCATACAGCTTCTGGAAGTACTCCATCGCATTGGTGGCCTCGGTAATCGTCTGGTGCTTGCCCCCGGGCAGGACGAAGCGCCCGGCGAAGACGAAATAGGCGATGCCGGTCGCCAGCAGAGCGAGGCCGATCGGCGTCACCGAGAACAGCGACCAGGTCTGCATCTGGTGCTCCGCCGGCAGCGCCTTGTTGGAGGTGAGGATCAGATCGTTCAGCAGGATCAACGGGCTGGAACCGACCATGGTGATGGTGCCGCCGAGGATGGCGCAAAAGCCCATCGGCATGAGCAGGCGCGACATCGGCAGTCCGGTGCGCGCCGAGATGCGGCTCACCACCGGCAGGAAAAGCGCGGCGGCACCGACGTTCTGCATGAAGCTGGAGATGAAGCCGACGGAGCCGGAAATGGCCGGGATGATGCGCGCCTCGGTGCGCCCCGCCACCTTCAGGATGGTGCCTGCCAGCTTGCCCATGAGGCCCGTCTTGTCGAGGCCGGCGCCGATGATCATGACGGCGATGATGGAGATGACGGCGTTGCTGGAGAAGCCGCGGAACAGTTCGGAGGACGGCACCAGCGGCTTCTCGAAGCCCGCCAGGTTGCCGAACTGGCTGATCAGGCCGAGCAGCACCATGATGCTGACTGCCGCCACGTCGACGCCGACGACCTCGAAGGCGAACAGGAAGATCGTCAGCAGCAGGATCGCCATTACCACGGCGATCTCGCCGCTGGGCACGACGAAGGCGACGGCGATGCCGGCCATGGTGAAGAGGGCGGCGGCGATGAGCGTCTTCAGGGGCAGTCCGGACATGTTGGCAAATCCTTGCAGAATGGAATCCGGTTTCAGGCAGGGTCACCGGGCAAGGAGGCGATTATCGACGATTGCACCGACATTGGCGACGCACGGACGCAATTCCCGCGCAATTTCCCCAGCGGTTTTTTTTATCCGCAAATGAATCCCTTGTATTCATTGCGGAAATCGTTCGCCGAAAGCGCCGATTCAGCCACACGACCGCTAGAATGACGGATTGCGCCAACTGCGGCGCCGCGCTGTATCCGATGAAACCGTCTTCCGCTTCCCTGCACAAGTTTTTTCCCTTCCTGCTCTGGTGGCCGCATGTCACGCGCGGCACCCTGCGCGCAGATCTGCTCGCCGGGCTCAGCGGCGCACTGATCGTGCTGCCGCAGGGCGTGGCCTTCGCCACCATCGCCGGGCTGCCGCCGCAGTACGGCCTGTATGCCGCGATGGTGCCGGCGGTCATCGCCGCGCTGTTCGGCTCGAGCTGGCATCTGGTGTCGGGTCCGACGACGGCCATCTCCATCGCCGTCTTCGCCGCGCTCTCGCACCAGGCCGTGCCGGGTTCCGGCCAGTACATCGCCCTGGTGCTGACGCTCACTTTCCTCGTCGGCGCATTCCAGCTCGCCCTCGGCCTGGCGCGCATGGGCGCGCTGGTCAACTTCATCTCGCACAGCGTGGTGATCGGCTTCACGGCGGGCGCCGCCATCCTCATCGCCGCCAGCCAGGTGCGCAGCTTCTTCGGCATCGACATCCCGCGCGGCACGCCGTTCTACGAGATCGCCCGCCTGCTCGCCGTGCGCGCCGGCGACATCAACCCGTGGGTGGCCGGCGTCGGCCTTGTCACGCTGGCGGCCGGCATCCTTTCCCGCCGCACCTTCAAGCGCGTGCCCTACATGATCGTCGCCATGCTGGTCGGCAGCCTCGTCGCCGAAGGAATCGTGCTGTGGCGCGGCGCGGCCGCCGGCATCGTCACCGTCGGCGCCCTGCCGGCACAACTGCCGCCGCTGTCGCTGCCGGACTTCTCGCTCGACGCATTGCGCGTCACGCTCGGCCCGGCGCTGGTCATCACCATGCTGGCGCTGACCGAGGCGGTGTCCATCGGCCGCGCCATCGCCGTGCGCTCGGAACAGCGCATCGACGGCAACCAGGAATTCATCGGCCAGGGGCTGTCGAACCTCGTCGGCGCCTTCTTCTCGGCCTACGCCTCCTCCGGCTCGTTCAACCGCAGCGGCGTGAACTACGAGGCCGGCGCGCGCACGCCGCTGGCCTCGGTGTTCGCCTCGCTGTTCCTGCTCGTCGTGCTGCTGGCGGTGGCGCCGCTCGCCGCCTATCTGCCGACCGCCGCCATGGCCGGCATCCTGTTCCTGGTCGCCTGGGGCCTCATCGACTTCCACCACATCCGCCACATCTGGCACACCAGCAAGGCCGAGTCGGCGATCCTGTTCGCCACCCTGGTCGGCACCCTGTTCAACCTCGAAGCCGGCATCTTCCTCGGCGTCACCCTGTCGCTGATGATGTACCTGCATCGCACCTCGCGCCCGGAGATCGTGCCGCTGGTGCCGGCGCCGGAGGCGGGCGCCTACCACTTCGTGCGCGCCAGGGGCCAGCCCGAGTGCCCGCAGCTGCGTATCGTGCGCATCAACGGCGCCGTATATTTCGGCTCCGCCAGTTACGTGCAGCAGGCCCTGCAGGAGATCGACGAGGCCAACCCGCAGCAGAAATCCGTGCTGATCGCCGCCGCCCGCATCAGCCACATCGACATCGCCGGCGCCGAGATCCTCGCCCAGGAGGCACGCCGCCGCCGCCGCCTCGGCGGCGGCCTGTATTTCTATCGCCTCAACCAGGAGTCCTACCGCTTCCTGCGTCACGGCGGCTACGTCAGGGACATCGGCGAAGGCGCCTTTTTCCCGGTGATGACCGACGTTACGCGCGCGCTGTACTGGACGCTCGACCCCGACGTCTGCCGCCATTGCAGCAAGCGCATCTTCAGGGAGTGCCACGGCGGCGTCCTGCCCGACGGCCTGCGCCGCCAGCGCCTGCTGTTCGCCACCGACGGCAGCGAGTACAGCGAGCGGCCGCGCGAAATCGCCCTCGCCCTCGCGCGCGGCTTCGGCGTCACGCTCGACGTCGCCACCGTGGTGGCTTCGCCGGACGAGGACGAGCAGGCACGCATGCGGATCGGGGCCGTGGCGGAAGCGGCCCGTGCGGCCGGCGTCGATTGCAAGCCGATCGTGCGCCACGGCAAGCCGGCGGTGAAGGAAGTGGTGACCGCTGCCGCCGAGGCCGCCGCCAACCTGCTCGTCATCGGACGGCGGCCGCCGCGCGGCGATCTCAAGGAGCGCCTGCTCGGCGACAACGCCGCGCAGATCATCGCCGGCGCCCCCTGCCATGTCCTGATCGCCGGCTGGCAGTCGCGCATGTGGCGCAGCCGCATCCTCCTCGCCGCCGACTTCGCCGCCTGCGGCGGCGCCCTCGACATCGCCGCCCAGCTTGCCCGCATCTCCGCAGTGCCGATCACCCTGCTCGCCGCCGGCGACGCCTCGCCCGAGACGCGTGCCGCCGATGCCGGGCATGCCGCCGGCCTGCTCCGCCTCGAGGGCTGCGCCTGCGACGTGCGGCTGGCCACCGAGGCGCTGGCGCCGGCGACCTTGCGTGCGGCGCAGGAGCTGGATGCCGACCTGGTCATCCTCTACGACCAGCGCCGCAAGACCATCGACCAGGTTGTCGGCGCCCTCGATTGCGCCGTGCTGGTGGTGAAGGTGGGCGGGGACACGCTCGACATCGAGGCCGCCGTGGCGAAGCAGGCATGATGCCGCTGCCGCTTGGCCATCTGCCCGTTACCCGCTAAACTCGCCGTCCTGCCAGGACTGACTTTCGAGGGGATTCGCGCATGGGCCACCGACTGTCGAAGATCTACACCCGCACCGGCGACGACGGTACGACGGGCCTGGCCGACGGCTCGCGCGTGGCCAAGGACTCGGCCCGCATCGCCGCGCTGGGCGACCTCGACGAGCTCAACTCGGTCGTCGGCCTGCTGCTGACGGAAGAATTGCCGGAGGACCTGCGGCGGCTGCTCACCGGCATCCAGCACGACCTGTTCGACCTCGGCGGCGAGATGGCGATTCCCGGCACGGCGCTGCTCAGCGAGAAGAGCGTCGCCGGCCTGGAGCAGGCCATCGACCGCTGCAACGAAACGCTCGGGCCGCTCAAGGAGTTCATCCTCCCCGGCGGCACGCGTGCGGCCGCCCTGGCCCATCTTGCCCGCGCCGTGTGCCGCCGCGCCGAACGCCGGCTGGTCGCCCTGGCGGCTGCGGAAGCCGTCAGCGAAACCGGGCGCAAGTACGTGAATCGGCTGTCGGACCTGCTGTTCGTGCTCGGGCGCACGCTCAACCGCGCCGGCGGGCGCGGCGAC
>CAJPFL010000245.1 GCA_905339315.1 Rhodocyclaceae bacterium | reverse complement strand
CTGCAGCTGAAGCACTGCAAGGAGGCGCCGTTCTACACCCTCGGCCCGCTGGTCACCGACATCGCCCCCGGCTACGACCACATCACCAGCGCCATCGGCGCGGCGATGATCGGCTGGTTCGGCACCGCCATGCTCTGCTACGTCACGCCGAAGGAGCACCTGGGACTCCCCGACAAGGACGACGTCAAGGACGGCATCATCGCCTACAAGATCGCCGCCCACGCCGCCGACCTCGCCAAGGGCCACCCGGGCGCGCAGGTCCGCGACAACGCGCTGTCGAAGGCGCGTTTCGAGTTCCGCTGGGACGACCAGTTCAACCTCGGCCTCGATCCGGACAAGGCGCGCGAGTTCCACGACGAGACGCTGCCGCAGGAGGGCGCCAAGCTGGCGCACTTCTGCTCGATGTGCGGGCCGCACTTCTGCTCGATGAAGATCACCCAGGACGTGCGCGACTTCGCCGCTGCGCAGGGCGTCTCGGAGGAAGAAGCACTGAAGAAGGGCATGGAGCAGAAGGCGGTGGAGTTCGTCGGCTCCGGCGCCGAGGTCTACCGCAAGGCATGATGCGCTGGCTCCTGTTGCTCCTGGCCGGTCTGGCCCTGCAGGCGAATGCCCAGGGCGGGTTCTACAAGTGGGTGGACGAGAAGGGCGTCGTGCACTACTCCGACAAGCCGCCCCCCGGGAAGGCGGGCGGAAAAATGCAGGTCAAGCCCCCGCCATCGCCGGACAAGACGCAAGCGGCGCCGCGCAGCCGCAGCTGGGAGGAACAGCTGCAGGACGCCAACGAGCGCCGCTTCCAGGAAGAGAAGAAGCAAAAGGAGACGCAGCAGAAGGCCCAGGAGGCGGAACAGAAATGCCTGCGCGCGCGCAGCGCCCTGGATTCCCTGAAGCAGGAGCGTCCCCTCTATCGCGTGGATCAGCAGGGCGAGCGCGTCTTCATGGAGGACGAGGAACGGCGACGCCTGACCGATAGCTGGCAGCAGCAGGCCGACAGCAATTGCCGGTGAGTTCTCTTTCGTGCCGCCTCGCGCGGAGCGCCAGCGGATGCGTTTCGGCTAGAATGCCGGCGTTCTTTTTCATTTTGCGGAGCCGGACATGACCTTTCGCCCGAACCTCGTGATGGCCGCCCTGCTGGCGCTGCCCCCCGCCCTCGCCGCGGCCCAGACCAGGCCCCCCGTCGCCCAGTTCTGGGCCGACGTCGCCACCCACAGCATGTCGATTCCCGGCATGGACGACATGGACGAGGGCAGCATGGGCATGTTCGGCGGCTTCTTCGGCGGCACCAAGAATGCCGGCGGCGCGCCGGGCAAATGGCTCGACACCGCGCTGCACACGCGCAACAAGCCCTCGGGCACGCTCGGCAGCCACGCCATCCCGCCGGCCCTGAACATGGGCAGCGCCCTGCCGCTGATTCCGGTGCAGGTCGAGCGCGGCCGCAGCGAAGGCGAAGCCGACATGGAACGGCCGAAGGGCCGGCTGCTGTTCTACTGGGGCTGCAGCGAGACGGTGCGCCCGGGCCAGCCGCGCGTGCTGGATTTCGCCAGGGCGGCGCCGGACGAATACTCGAAGTTCATGATCGGCCGCTTCGCGCCGGATCGCGGCGCCAAGGCCGTCGCCGGCCGCTCGGTGTGGCCGAACGAACAGGACCGGAAGCGCGTGCCGGCGAATGCCTCCCTGAACGGCGACCACGCCGTCTCGGGCGAAGGCGTCCCGGCCGGCCTCCGGTTCGCCATCGGCGCCGCCCACGATTTCATGCCGAAAATCAGCCTGTCGGCCCAGGGCGATCCGAAGGGTCCGATCAACGTCGGCTGGGCCGATGTGAACAACGCCCGCGCCTACTTCCTCACGGCGATGGGCGGCAAGGGCGAGCAGGAAATGATCATCTGGAGTTCCAGCGAGCAGCCCGATCCCGGCTGGGGCCTGATGGATTACCTGCCGCCGGCGCAGATCGAGCGGCTGCTCAAGGAAAGGGTCATCCTGCCGACCAGCACCCAGCGCTGCGCGATTCCCGCCGGCATCTTCGCCGGCGCCGATGGCGCGATGGTGCGCATGATCGCCTACGGCCCGGAACTGAACCTGGCGCATCCGCCGCGCCCCGCCAACCCGAAGGCGCCGTGGAATCCGGAGTGGGCGGTGCGCGTTCGGGTCAAGTCGACCGGCATGACCATGCTGGGCGACGAGGGCGGCCGCGGATCGTCGCGGGCGCAGTCGGGGCAGCAGAAGGA
>CAJPFL010000244.1 GCA_905339315.1 Rhodocyclaceae bacterium | reverse complement strand
GCGACATGGGCCATCTCCTCGAGCGAGGGCGTGATCAGCCCCGACAGGCCGATCACGTCGGCGTTGTGCTCGCGCGCGGCGGCGAGGATTTTGTCGGTGGCGACCATCACGCCGAGGTCGACCACCTCGTAGTTGTTGCAGGCGAGCACCACGCCGACGATGTTCTTGCCGATGTCGTGCACGTCGCCCTTGACGGTGGCGATGACGATCTTGCCCTTGGCCCGGGCGCCGCCGGAAGCCTTCTCCGCCTCGATGAAGGGCAGCAGGTGGGCCACCGCCTGCTTCATGACGCGCGCCGACTTCACCACCTGCGGCAGGAACATCTTGCCGGCACCGAAGAGGTCGCCGACGACGTTCATGCCGTCCATCAGAGGGCCCTCGATGACGTCGAGCGGGCGCGTCGAGGCAAGGCGCGCTTCCTCGGTGTCGGCGACGATGAACTCGGTGATGCCCTTCACCATGGCATGGGCGAGGCGCTCGCGCACCGGCTTTTCGCGCCAGGCGAGGTCCTGCGTCGACTCCTTCGCCGCGCCCTTGACGCTGGCGGCGACTTCGACCAGGCGTTCGCCGGCGTCCGGCCGGCGGTTCAGCACGACGTCCTCGACGCGCTCGCGCAAGTCAGGCGGAATGTCCTCGTACACGCCGAGCTGGCCGGCGTTGACGATGCCCATCGAGAGTCCGGCCTGGATGGCGTGGTAGAGGAAGACGGTGTGGATGGCCTCGCGCACCGGGTCGTTGCCGCGGAAGCTGAAGCTGACGTTGGAGATGCCGCCGGAGACCTTGGCGCCGGGCAGGTTGGCGCGGATCCAGCGCGTCGCCTCGATGAAATCGACGGCGTAGTTGTCGTGCTCGGCGATGCCGGTGGCGATGGCGAAGACGTTCGGGTCGAAGATGATGTCGCCCGGCGGGAAGCCTTCCTTCACCAGCAGGTCGTAGCTGCGCTTGCAGATGGACGTCTTGCGTTCGCGCGTGTCGGCCTGGCCCTGCTCGTCGAAGGCCATGACGATCACCGCCGCGCCGTAGCGCCTGACTTTTCTCGCCTGCTCGAGGAACTTCGCCTCGCCTTCCTTGAGCGAGATGGAATTGACGATGCCCTTGCCCTGCAGGCACTGCAGGCCGGCCTCGATCACCTCCCACTTCGAGGAATCCACCATCACCGGCACGCGGGCGATGTCCGGCTCGGAGGCGATCAGGTTGAGGAACTTCACCATCGCCGCCTTCGAGTCGAGCATGGCTTCGTCCATATTGACGTCGATCACCTGGGCGCCGGCCTCGACCTGGGCGCGCGCGACGCTGACCGCCTCGGCGTACTGGCCGTTGAGGATGAGGCGGGCGAAGGCCTTCGAGCCTGTGACGTTGGTGCGCTCGCCGACGTTCACGAAGAGCGAGTCGTCCCTGACGTTGAACGGCTCCAGCCCCGACAGCCTCAGGGAAAAGTCAGCCTGTACGGGACGGCGCGGGGCGATGCCCTCCAGTGCCTGCGCGATCGCGGCGATGTGCGCCGGCGTCGTGCCGCAGCAGCCGCCGGCGATGTTGATGAGGCCGTGCCTGGCCCAGTCAACGATCTCGCCGGCGAGCATTTCCGGCGTCTCGTCGTAGCCGGTCGGCGCCAGCGGGTTGGGCAGGCCGGCGTTGGGGTGGGCGGAGACGAAGCAGTCGGCGACGCGGGAGAGTTCCTCGACGTACTGGCGCAGTTCCTTCGCGCCCAGCGCGCAGTTGAGGCCGAAGGACAGCGGCCGCGCGTGGCACAGCGAGTTCCAGAAGGCCTCCGTCGTCTGGCCGGAGAGCGTGCGGCCGGAGGCGTCGGTGATGGTGCCGGAGATCATGATCGGCAGGCGCCGGCCGATCGCATCGAAATACTGCTCGACGGCGAACAGCGCCGCCTTGGCGTTGAGCGTGTCGAAGATGGTCTCGACCAGGATCAGGTCGGCGCCGCCGTCGCAGAGGCCGCGCACCGCGTCGGTGTAGGCCGCCACCAGTTCGTCGAAGGTGACGTTGCGGAAGCCCGGGTCGTTCACGTCGGGCGAGATCGAGGCGGTGCGCGAGGTCGGCCCGAGCACACCGGCGACGAAGCGCGGCTTCTCAGCAGTCGAGTATTCGTCGGCCGCTTCGCGCGCGACCTTCGCGCCGGCGACGTTCAGCTCCCAGGCGAGCGCCTCCAGACCGTAGTCGGCCTGCGAGATCGAGGTGGCGTTGAAGGTGTTGGTCTCGACGATGTCGGCGCCGGCGGCGAGGTAGTCGGCGTGGATGCCGCGGATCAGCCCGGGCTTCGTCAGCAGCAGCAGGTCGTTGTTGCCCTTCAGTTCCTTCGCATGGCCGGTGAAGCGCGCGCCGCGATAGTCGGCCTCCTGCAGCCCGTGGCGCTGGATCATGGTGCCCATGGCGCCGTCGAGGATGAGGATGCGCCGGGCGAGGAGGGTGCGGAGCAATTCGCTGCGGTCTGGCTGCATGGCAATGACGTGTGTAAAAAACAAAACCCGTTCGTCGATGCGGCGAACGGGTCTGCGCTCGCTTTAGCGGGATTTCTTATGCGCCCCGCAAGCTGACATCAAATCGGCGCGAGGGGAAACTTACGCCGAACGGGCGTGGCTGTCAATTTGGCGCTCACGACAGCGAGGCGCCGCTTGCCTTGTAGAACGTCGTGCGGTCGCTGCGCAACACGCGGCCGTCGGCGCCGAAATAGGCATTGAAATGGACCATCTTCTCGCCGGTGTCTTCAATGCGCCAGCTCCACACCAGCTCGTCGGGCTTGAAGTGGAAGCGGACGATTTCCTCCGGCCTGCCCAGCAGGCGCCTCGCCTCGTCCTGCGTCATCCCCGTCATGACGAGGGCGAAGTTCGCCTCGGTGAAGACCTGGCGCACCTCGCGCACCTTGCCGTCCGGCGCGATGAAGACCATGTGGCAGAAAGTGCCCATCGGCTGACTGGAATATTCGAGCTGCCTGCCGCCGTCCGGTTCGTTCCAGCTCATGCCGGGTGCGCCGAGCTTCGCCCGCACTTCCGCCTCGGTGGTGACGCCTGGGGCGATGCCGCCGATGCCGACATGGGCGCAACCGGCGCCGAGAAAGGCCGCTGCGGCCAACAGAATGAAGGTTCTGAACATGGGTTTCTCCTGACGATGGCCGATTCTAATCCTTCCCTCCCCGAGGCCCAAGGCCCTGATACCGCTCTGCTATACTCGAAGCGCCACAGGAGGACAACCATGAAACACCTCGAGCCCAAGGAAACCTACCAGTTCCTGCACGACAATCCCACCGCACTCTTCATCGACTGCCGCAGCGAAATGGAGTTCCTCTTCGTCGGCCATCCTGTCGGCGCCATGATGATTCCCTGGAACGACGGCCCGGACTGGGAAATCAACCCGCATTTCGTCGCCCACGT
>CAJPFL010000243.1 GCA_905339315.1 Rhodocyclaceae bacterium | reverse complement strand
GATCGCCTGCGCCTGCACGTGCTCGATGAGCGCCTGCCCGCGGCGGCGGAAGCACAGGCTTTGGAAAAATGCATCGCGAGGGTTTTTGCGCCATGACGGGGTTGGAACTGCCGCTCGCCCTGTTCCTGCTCGCCAACCTGGCGGCGGCGCTGTGGCGCGCCGCGCGCGGGCCGACCGAAGCCGACCGGATGTTGGCGGCGCTGCTGTTCGGCAGCACCGGCGTCGGCATCCTCGTGCTGCTGGCCTTCGCCGGCGGCGGCACGCCGCTCGTCGACGTGGCGCTGACCCTGGCGCTGCTGGCCGCCATCGCCGGTCTTGCCTTCGTGCGCCGCGCCTGGGAGGGCGGGCATGCGGAGCGCGACGATGCTTGAAGTCGCCAGCGCCGCGCTGCTGCTCCTCGGCGGCTTCTTCTATTTCGCCGGCACGGTGGGACTGCTGCGCTTTCCCGACGTCTACACGCGCCTGCACGCGCTCGCCAAGGTCGACAATCTCGGCCTCGGCTGCGTGCTGGCCGGACTCGCCCTGCAGGCCGACAGCCTGACGGTGGCGATCAAGCTGCTGCTGATCTGGCCGCTGGCGCTGGCGGCGAGCGCCGGCGTCGGCTATGCCATTGCCCGCCGCGCCGAGGCGCTGGGCATCCGGCCGTGGCGCAAGGAGGACCAGTGAGCGTCGCCCTTTTGTTTGACTTGCTTCTGGCTGCCGCCTTGCTGTGGTGTAGCTGGCGCGCGCTCGCAGCGCCGACGCTGCAGCGCGCGGTGGTGCTGTTCATCGTCTTCGGCCTGCTCATGACGCTGGCCTGGGCGCGGCTGGCCGCGCCCGACATCGCGCTGGCCGAGGCCGGCATCGGCGCCGGCCTGACCGGCGCGCTGCTGCTCGACGCACTGGGCGCGCTGCGCCGGCGCGGCGGCACGGGAGAGAAAGCGTGAAGCGCCTCGCCGTCTCGCTCGGCGCCGCGCTTTTCGCCGCGCTGCTCGGCGCCGCGCTGCTGGAGCTGGGGCCGCCGGCGGCGACGCTCGCGCCGCTGGTCGCCGGCACCCTGGCGCAAAGCGGCGTGACGCACCCGGTGACGGCGGTACTGCTCAACTTCCGCGGCTACGACACGCTGCTGGAGATCGCCGTGCTGCTGATCGCGCTGATCGGCCTCACCGCCGTCGCACGTCGCGGCGAAGCGCCCGCCGCGACGGCCGCGGTCGAGCCGGTGCTGACGACCCTGGCGCGGCTGGCGGCGCCGCTGATGGTGCTGGTGGCCGTCTATCTTCTGTGGGCCGGCGCCTTCCGCCCGGGCGGCGCCTTCCAGGCCGGCGCGGTGCTTGCGGCGGCGGCGGTGCTGCTGCACCTCACGCGGCTGCTGCCCGCCTGGGCCACGCCCGGCACATGGCTGCGCGCCGGGCTTGCCGGCGGCTTTCTGCTGTTTCTCGCCATCGCCGCGGCGCTGTTGGCCGAGGGCGCGCTGCTGAAGTATCCGCCGGCGCAGGCCGGGCTGCTCATCCTCGCCATCGAGTCCGGCCTCACCGTGTCGCTGGGCCTGATTCTGGCCGGGCTGTTTCTCTTCCTGTCGGAGGAGCGGCGATGACGAGTGGTTTAGTCTTCGCCCTCGCCGGCGTCGCCCTGTTCGCCATGGGCGCGGCCGGCGTGCTGCTGCTCGCGGAGCTGATGCGCCGCGTCCTCGCCTTCAACATCATGGGCAGCGGCGCCTTCCTGGTGCTGGTGGGCCTCGCCCAGCGCAACGACGTGCCCGACCCGGTGCCGCAGGCGATGGTGCTCACCGGCATCGTCGTGGCGGTGGCGGCCACGGCCCTGGCACTGGCGCTGGCGCGGCGCTACCAGGCGCTCGGTGGGCGCGACGAACTGGCCGGCGATGACTGAGCCGCTGCCCTGGCTGATCCTGCTGCCGCTCGCCTGGGCGACCGCCACCTTCCTGCTCGGGCCGGGGCGCGGCGCATGGCTTGCTATCGCCGGCATCGCCGTGCAGTGCGGACTGACTTTTGCCCTAGCCGGGCAGTTGCTTGCCGAGGGGCCGCAGCCGCATGCCGCGGGCGGCTGGGCGCCGCCGCTGGGCATCGCGCTCGCCGCCGACGGCCTCGCCGCGGTGATGCTGCTGCTCACGCAGGGCGTGGCGCTGCTGCTGGCGCTCTACGCGCGCGGCTACTTCGCGCCGGGCGATCAGGCCGCGCGCCACTTCTGGCCGCTCGCCGGCTTCCTGCTCGCCGGCATGAACGCGCTGTTCCTCGCCGCCGACCTCTTCAACCTCTACGTCACGCTGGAGCTCGTCGGCTTGGCCGCTGTCGGGCTGGTGGCCTCGGGCGGCGGCGCCGCGCAGCTCGGCGCCGCGCTGCGCTACCTGTTCGCGACGCTGCTCGGCTCCGGCGCCTACCTGCTCGGCGTGGCGCTGGTCTACGGCGCCTACGGCACGGTGTCCATCGAGCTGCTGCTGCCCCTGGTCGATGCGGATGTGCCGCGCGCCGTCTGGTTCGCCGCCGCGCTGATGCTTGCCGGACTGATGCTGAAGACGGCGCTGTTTCCCTTCCACTTCTGGCTGCCGCCGGCGCACGGCGGCGCGCCGGCGCCGGTCTCGGCGCTGCTCTCGGCGCTGGTGGTGAAGGCATCCTTCTACCTCATCCTGCGCCTGTGGCTCGGGCCCTTCGCGCCGCTCGCCGCCGCCATCGCCTGGCTGCCGGCGCTGCTCGGCAGCGCCGCGATCCTGTGGGGCTCGTGGCGGGCGATCCGCGCCGAGCGCCTGAAACTTCTGGTTGCCTGGTCGACGGTGGCGCAGCTCGGCTATCTGTTCCTCATTTTTCCGCTGATCGCGGCGCCGGGTCCGGCGCTCGCCGCCGGCGTCATGCAGGCGGTGTCGCACGGTCTGGCCAAGGCGGCGATGTTCGCCGCCGCCGGGGTGGTGATCCACGTCACCGGCCGCGACACCGTCGCCGGCGTGGCCGGCGTCGCCGGGCGCCTGCCGCTGACGCTGTTCGCCTTCGCGCTGGCCGGCGTCACGCTGATGGGCCTGCCGCCCTCGGGCGGCTTCCTCGCCAAGTGGCTGCTGATCGATGCCGCGCTGGCGCAGGGCGCCTGGGCGCTGGCGGCGGTGGTCATCGCCGGCGGGCTGCTGGCGGCGGTGTACGTCTTCCGCGTGCTGCGCCAGGCCTTCCTCGACGCACCCGCGGTGGAAGCGGCGCACCCCGCACCGCCGCTGCTGGAGTGGACGGCCTTCGCGCTGGCGGCGGCAAGCGTGCTGCTCGGTTTGCGCGGCATGGAGTTGC
This sequence comes from Rhodocyclaceae bacterium, assembly GCA_905339315.1. Lineage (GTDB taxonomy): Bacteria > Pseudomonadota > Gammaproteobacteria > Burkholderiales > Rhodocyclaceae > Desulfobacillus. The sequence continues at coordinate 5,267 of CAJPFL010000243.1, read as the reverse complement.
TGCGCCTGCTGTCGGTAGGGAGCGCCGGGTGAGCGCCGCCCGCCGGGAATTCGGCGTAACGCCCGCGCCTGCGAAGCTGCGCAGTGGTGCCGAATTGTTGCCGCGCTCCGCTGCGCACGTTCCGAGGCGCGACGCTCCCGCGCGGCCCCCAAGGGCGGCGCAGCCAACGGATGGAGCCGCACAGCGGCGAACCGCCGTCACCCCCTGCCTTGGGCAGGGGGCCGGGGGGAGGGTCTTCCAATGACGGCGAACGAGCTGCTGCCGCTGGCGGTGCTGGCCTCCTCGCTGCTGCCGGGCCTGGTCATCTTCGCCCTGCCCGAAGAGCGCGTGGCGCTGCGCACCGCGCTCAACCTCGCCGGCGCCTTTGCCAAGATCGGCCTCGTCGCGCTGCTGGTGGCAGGAGTGGCCGCCGGCGAGGATTACGTCTTCCGCTATGCCGTGCTGCCCGGCATCGACCTCGTCTTCAAGGCCGACGCGCTGGCGCTGCTGTTCATCACGCTCTCCACGGTGCTGTGGCTGTTCACCACGCTCTACGCCATCGGCTATCTCGAAGGCGCGCCGCACCGCAGCCGCTTCTTCGGCTTCTTCAGCCTCTGCGTCACCGCCACCATGGGCATCGCCATGGCGGGGAACCTGTTCACCTTCTTCGTCTTCTACGAATTGCTGACCCTGTCCACCTTTCCGCTGGTGGTGCATCGGGGCACGGAGAAAGCGATGCGCGCCGGCACGATCTACCTCGCCTACACGCTGGTCGGCGGCACCGCGCTGCTCGTCGGCATCGTCTGGCTGCACAGCCTCGTCGGCCACACCGAGTTCGCCCACGGCGGCATCGCATCGGCACTGGGCGAAGGGCAGGCGGGCGCGCTGAAGGCCATCTTCCTGCTCCTGATCGCCGGCGTCGGCGTCAAGGCGGCGCTGGTGCCGCTGCACGGCTGGCTGCCGCAGGCGATGGTGGCGCCGGCCCCGGTCTCGGCGCTGCTGCATGCCGTGGCGGTGGTCAAGGCCGGCGCCTTCGGCATCGTGCGCATTGCCTACGAGATCTACGGCATCGAATTCGCCCAGTCGCTCGGGCTGCTCCTGCCGCTGGCCGTGCTGGCGGCGGTGACGATTCTCTGGGGCAGCTTGCGGGCGCTGTTCCAGGACGATCTCAAGAAACGCCTCGCCTACTCGACGGTGAGCCAGGTGTCCTACATCGCGCTCGGCGTCGCGCTGTTCGGGCCGCTCGGCACGATCGGCGGGCTGGTGCATCTGGTGCACCAGGGCGTCATGAAGATCACGCTGTTCTTCTGCGCCGGCAACTACGCCGAGACGCTGGGCATCCACAAGGTGAGCGAGATGGACGGCGCGGGACGGCGCATGCCGTGGACCACCGCCGCCTTCAGCGTCGCCGCGCTCGGCATGATGGGCGCGCCGCTCACCGCCGGCGCGGTGAGCAAGGCCTGGCTCGGCGACGGGGCGGAAGCCGCCGGCATGGGCTGGGCGCTGTGGGTGCTGTGGGCCTCCAGCCTCCTGAACGCCGCCTACTTCCTGCCCATCCTCTGGCGCGCCTGGGCGAGGCCGCTGCCCGCCGCCTGGCCGGATGAACACATACCTGCGCGCGGCCGGCGCGAGACCGCCTGGCTGCTGCTCCTGCCGCCGCTCGCCACCGCGGCGCTGACGCTCACCTTCGGCATCTTCGCCGAAGCCGAGTGGAGCCCGCTCGCCTGGGCGAAGCTGATCGCGCAGCGCGAGTACCTGCAGGCGGCATTCTGAGCCGTGCGGGAAACCCTGCGCCGTCTGCTGCCCGACCCCGAGCGCCTGCGCAGCAATCGCTGGCTGCGCTGGCTGGCGCCGGCGATGCAGGACCCGCGCCTGTGGCGCCTGACGCGGCGCGGCGTCGCCCTCGGCATGTTCTTCGGCTTGCTGATCCCCATCGCGCAGATCCCGCTCTCGGCCGCCGCCGCCATCGTCCTGCGCGCCAACCTTCCCACCGCCGTGGCGAGCACGCTGGTCAGCAACCCGGTCACCTACGCGCCGCTGTACTACGCTGCCTACCGCATCGGCGGCGCGATTCTCGGCGAGGAAGCGCCGCGCCAGGACGCCGTGCCCGCCGCGCCGCGCGAGCCGGGCGCGCCCGGCTGGCTCGCCTACTGGGGGAATCGCATCGCCGCGCTCGGCCGGCCGTTGCTGCTCGGCATGGCGATCATGGCCACCACGGCCGGCCTCGCCGCCTGGCTGCTCGTCACCTGGCTGTGGCGGCTGAAGGTGTGGTGGGACTGGCGCCGCCGCGGGCGGCGCTGAGCCGGCGGGAAAGTCAGTCGCCGCAGGACGGCGCTTGTTTGCCTTCGGCCGCCTGGCCGCCGGGCGGGTCGCTCATGGGGATGTAGCGGTCGAGCCAGATCCAGTGCAGGCCGGTGCCGTCGGTCAGCTTCGCCAGCGCTTCGCCGTAGCCGAGCAGCTTGCGCAGGGGCGCTTCGGCGCGCAGCACGCAGACGCTGGGACGCTCGTGCTCTTCGAGCAGCTGGACATCGCGTTCGGCGAACTCGCCGAGCACGGCTTCGCGATGGCGGGGCGCGATGCGCACGCGCAGCAGCATGATCGGCTCGTAGGGGCGGTTGCCCAGCGACATGTAGCGCACCTGCGGGGGCAGCAGTACGAGGTCGTCGCCGTAGACATCGCGCAGCAGCGCCACCGGCCGGGCGAGGGCCTCCTCGTTCTGCGCCCGCATCAGCAGGCCGTCCTGGGCGGCCTCGTAGGCGATCAGGTGGGAAGGGTCGAGCATGCGCATGACCTGGCGCGCGAAGCCGATCTGAAACGGGTTGGAGGCCAGTTGCGCAAGCCGCTCGAGGGGGAATTCGGAATGCACCATGTCTGCGCCTAGCCTTGCATGAGGGAGGCTTCCGGCTGGTAGACGAGCGCGGCGATGCGCAGCGGCAGGCTGCCCTTGTCGGTTTCCACCACCACGCGGTCGCCCACGGCATGTCCGAGCACGGCGCAGCCGATCGCCGAGAGGACGGACAGCCTTCCCGCCGGCGGATCGGCTTCCTCCGGGAAGACCAGCTCGATCTGCTTCAGCTCGCCCGAATGGAGGTCTTCGATGACGATGCGCGAGTCGATGGTGACGACGTCGGGCGGCGTCGCGGTCGCCTCGAACATGAGCGCCGATTTCATCATCCCGTCCAGCGTGCGCAGCTGCTTCTGGATGCCGCGCGACTGCGCCGCCAGGGCCTCGGCCATCAGCGCGAGGCGATCGGAGTCCTGGCGCGTCAGCCGGATCGTGCCGTTCATTCCCATGTCGCTCCTCCCCGCGCCGGTTCAGGCGGCCGGCGCCAGCGTGCGCTCGACGTGCAGGCGGCGCACGCGGCCGTCCGGGAAGGGCCACTCGATGCTCTGCCCCGCTTCCAGGCCGAGCAGGGCGGAGCCGACCGGCGCCAGCACCGAGACCTTGCCGCTGGCCATGTCGGCCTCTTCGGGGAACACCAGTTCCACCTCGCGGCGCTCGCCCGAGCGCTCGTCGAGGTAGGTCACGCGCGAATGCATGCGGACGACATTGGCCGGCATCCGCTCCGCCGGGACGACAGTGGCGCGGCTCAATTCTTCCGCCAGCGCGTCGTGGCCGGCCAGCGGGGCGAGCCGGACATAGTCCGTGTCGGCGATCAGCAGCTCTTCGTTTTTCATGGCCAAGGCCTCAATCCGTAAAAGAAAAGCCCCGCCGCGGCGGGCGGGGACATGGTTGCATGATAGGGAGGATTTCCGGCGGGAATAAGGGCCTGGAATCGAACAAGACTGTTGCCTGATTGGCTACAATCCAGGCATGCAGGATCTCAATCTCATGGCCGTGTATGCCCATGTCGTCGAAGGCGGCAGCTTCTCCGCGGCGGCGCGCCGCCTGGGCATGTCGCGCTCGGCGGTGAGCAAGGCGGTGGCCAAGCTGGAAAAGGCGCTCGGCGCGCGCCTGCTCAACCGCAGCACGCGCCACCTGAGCGTGACGGAGGTGGGGGCGGCATTCGCCGAACACTGCAGCCGCATCCTCGACGAGGCGCTGCGCGCCGAGCAGGTGGCGAGCAGCCTGCACGCCCAGCCGCGCGGCGTGCTCAAGCTGGCGGCCTCGGTGGCCTTCGGCACGCTGCACGTCGCGCCGGCGCTGGCGGACTTCCTCGGCCGCTATCCGGAACTGGACATCGACGTGACGATTTCAGACCGCGCCATCGACCTGGCCGAGGAGGGCTACGACATCGCCGTGCGCGTGGCGCGCGAGCTGCCGCCCAATCTCGTTGCGCGCCGCCTGGCGCCGGTGCGCCGCAAGCTGTGCGCCACGCCGGAATATTTCGAGCGGCACGGCGTGCCGCGCGTGCCGCAGGATCTCGCCCGCCACAACTGCCTCGACTACACGCATTCGGGCGAGCAGGGCCTGTGGCGCTTCACCGGCCCCGAGGGCGACATCGCCGTGCCGGTGTCGGGACGGCTGCGCATCAACGACGACGAGGCGCTCTCGCAGGCGGTGCTGGGCGGGCTGGGCCTGGCGCTGCTGCCCACCTTCATCATCGGCCGCGACCTGCAGGCAGGGCGCCTGCGCGCGGCGCTGTCCGAGTACATCCCCGTCGAGCAGCATGTCTACGCCCTCTACCTGCTGACCCGCCACCTGCCGGCGAAGGTGCGCGCCTGCATCGATTTCCTGCTCGAGCGCTTCGGGCCCGATCCCTACTGGGACCGGGACTGAGATCAGGATTCGCTCCCCGTTGCCGCTATGCGCGGTCTGCGTTCTTCGGCATCGGATGCAGCACCAGTCCCACCCTGGCGATGGACTTGCCGTCCGTCTGCCTGACGACGAGGTCGATGCCTGCGAGGGTGACGCGGTCACCGACCACGGGGATGCCCTTGAAGCGGCGGGCGATCACTTCCGCCAGGCTGAGGTCGGCCAGTTCGGCGGGCGGCTGGATGCCGTAGGCGAGGCAGACGTCGGCCAGCCGCGCCTGCGGGTCGAGGGCGAAGTCGCCGAAGAAGCGGCGCTCGAGCAGCGGCTCCGGCAGCGGCCGGGCGGCGAAGCGGCGGCTGACGGCGTCGACGTTCCCGCTGCGCGCGAGGAGATAGACGATGTCGCTGCCGGCGAAGCGCGCGGCCTCGGGCGGCTCGAGCGGCCGGTCGCCGCGGAAGGCGGCGACGATGCGCTCGCCGGGCGCCAGATCCAGCTCGTCCGCCCCGGCGCCGTTGAGCGGGCTCCATTCCGGCACCTGGTAGCCGACCAGCTCGAAGCCCTTGCCGCCGCCGATGTCGAGCGCCACGCGCTG
>CAJPFL010000242.1 GCA_905339315.1 Rhodocyclaceae bacterium | reverse complement strand
TGCGGGCTGGTCACCTCGTGCATCAGGTGGCGGTCGATGTAGAGCAGGCACGTGCCGTCGGATTCCTCGCGGACGACGTGCGATTCCCAGAGTTTGTCGTAAAGCGTCTTGCCAGCCATGTTCGGCTCCTTGCTGCGTTGGGAGGAGGCTATTGGAAGCCCGTTGCGGAACAAATGCTAGTCAAGGTTTGGTACCCTGACAAGACGGGTAGTTATACTGGTATCGAAACTAACAGCCAGAGGGAAGGCCATGGACAAGCGACGCAAGGAGCTGGGCGAATTCCTGCAGGCGATGCGCGGGCGACAGGCGCCCGAGGCCCTAGGCTTTCCCGCCGGCAGCCGGCGCCGCACGCAGGGCCTGCGCCGCGAGGAGGTGGCGGTGCTCGCCGGCATCAGCCCGACCTGGTACACCTGGATCGAGCAGGGGCGCGCGGCGAATGTCTCGGCCGACGCGCTCGGCCGCCTGGCGCAAGCGCTGCACCTGACGCGCAGCGAGCGCGCCTACCTGTTCGAGCTGGCCGGTCGGCGCGATCCGTCAGGCCATGAGCATGAGGACGATGCCGCTTCCGAATTGCTCGTCGGCCTGCTCGAGGACATCGCCGTGCCCGCCTACATCATGGGCCGCACCTGGGACATGCTGGCCTGGAACAAGGCGGCCGCGGCGCTGTTCGCCGGCTGGCTCGACAAGCCGGCCAGGGCGCAGGCGCCGCGCCGCAACCTGCTGCGCTTCGTCTTCCTGGAGCCGAAGGCGCGGAAGTTCATCACCGACTGGGAGACGCGGGCGCGGCGCCTCACCGCGGAGTTTCGCGCCGACTGCCGCACGCGCCTGGACGAGCCGGCGCTGGTGCAGCTTATCGGCGAACTGAAGAAGGGCAGCCCGGAATTCTCGCGCTTCTGGAAGCAGCACGACGTGCTGGAGCGCCAGGGCGGACAGCGCGCCTTCAACCATCCGAAGCGGGGACCGGTGAGTTACCAGCAGGTGACACTGCGGCCGGTGGACCAGGAGCACCTCAAGCTGGTGCTGTTGAAGCCGGAGCGGGGTTAAGTGTGCCTCGATACGGCGGCAAGCCGCCTGCTCGGCACGAACGGGTCAGTAGCTTACCGTTCGCCCTGAGTAGCGCGAAGCGCGTATCGAAGGGCTCCCGGGCGTATTCAACTGTCCGCTAGCGCCGTTCCTGCTCGCGCACCAGCTTGTACTCGATGGAATCCACCAGCGCCTGCCAGGAGGCGTCGATGATGTCGGTCGACACGCCGATGGTGGTCCAGTGCTCGCGCTGGTCGGTCGACTCGATGAGCACGCGCACCTTGGCGGCGGAGGCCTCCTGCGAATCGAGCACGCGCACCTTGTAGTCGGTGAGGCGGATCTCGCCGATGGCCGGGTAGAAGCGCTCGAGCGCCTTGCGCACGGCCTTGTCGAGGGCGTTCACCGGGCCGTCGCCCTCGGCGGCGGTGATCTCGGTATCGTCGCCGACGCGAATCTTGATCATCGCCGAGGAGTTCATGCTGTTCACCGAGGGCTCGTTCACCATCACCTTGAACTCGACCAGTTCGAAGAAGGGCGTGTACTTGCCGAGCATCTTGCGCACGACCAGCTCGAAGGACTGCTCGGCGGCCTCGAAGTGGTAGCCCTCGTGCTCGAGCTGCTTCAGGCGGTCGATGATCTTCTTGGTCTCGGGCGAATCCTTGCCGATCGAGGGGTCGACGGCCCGGATGCGGGCGAGCAGGGTGCTGCGGCCGGCGACTTCCGACATCAGCGTGCGGCGGCTGTTGCCGACGAGGTCGGGGTCGATGTGCTCGTAGGAAACCGGGTTCTTCACCACCGCGTCGACGTGCATGCCGCCCTTGTGGGCGAAGGCGTCGGCGCCGACGTAGGCGGCCTTCTCGTTGTGCGGCATGTTGGCGATGTCGGACACCGCGCGCGCCACCGTGGTGAGCGTCGCCATGTTCTGCGGCGGGATGCACTCATAGCCGAGCTTCAGCTGCAGGTCGGGAATGATCGCGCACAGGTTGGCGTTGCCGCAGCGCTCGCCGATGCCGTTGATGGTGCCCTGCACCTGCGTCGCGCCGGCCTGCACCGCCATCACCGAGTTGGCCACCGCCATTTCGCAGTCGTTGTGGCAGTGGATGCCGATCGGCGTCCTGAACTGCGCGGCGACCTGCTTCGTGATGTCGTGGATGACGTCGGGGAAGGTGCCGCCGTTGGTGTCGCACAGGCACAGGCAGTCGGCGCCGGCTTCCGCCGCCGCCTTGAGGGTGGCGAGCGCGTAGTCCGGGTTGGCCTTGAAGCCGTCGAAGAAGTGCTCGGCGTCGTAGACCACTTCCTTGCCCTGCTGCTTGAGATGGCGCACGGTGTCGCCGATCATGCGCAGGTTCTCGTCGAGCTTCGTGCGCAGGATGTCGGTGACCTGGTAGTCCCAGCTCTTGCCAAAGATGGCCACGGCATCGGTGCCGGCGGCGAGGATCGAGCGCACGTTGCCGTCGTCCTCGGCCTTGATGCCGATCTTGCGCGTGGCGCCGAAGGCGATGAGTTTCGCGTGCTTCAGCTTCATGCCGCGCACGCGCTCGAAGAACTCCAGGTCCTTCGGATTGGAGCCGGGGTTGCCGGCCTCGATGTAATGCACGCCGAGGGCGTCGAGCTTCTCGACGATCCTGACCTTGTCTTCGACGGAATACGAGATGCCCTGCGCCTGGGCGCCGTCCCGCAGGGTGGAATCGTAGATGGAAATCCGTTTCATCCCCGGATTTTACAGGGTGAACGGAGCTTTTGGCCCCCTCTCCCCGAGAGCGGGGAGAGGGCTGGGGTGAGGGGCGCTACGGCCGTATCACGATCGGCGTGCCGTCCGGCACCAGGTTCCAGATCTCCTCGATGTCGTCGTTGGCGAGGCCGATGCCGCCGGTGGTCCAGTCGCTGCCCTTCAGCGCCACGGCGAGCGGGCCGAGCCAGTCGGGCGTGCCGTGGATCTGCAGGCTGCCGCCGGCGCGTCCGGGGGTGGACGGCGCCTGGCAGGCGAGGCGCAGGGCGAGGTGGTTGGGGCTGTTCGGGTTGCGACCGGCGACGACGTAGCGGCCGGCCGGCGTGCGGCCGTCATCGCCGAGCGAAATGCGGTAGCTGCGCACGACGTGCTGCCGGCCCATCAGCTTCAGGCGGCGGCGCGTCTTGTCGACGACGACCTTGTCCACCCGCGGCACGAGGATCGGGCGCGGGCAGCCGGAGTTGTCGTCGAAGGCGCGGGTGTTGGCGAGGGCGACGGAGAAGCAGAGTGCGTTCATGGCGGATCTCCTTTCAGATGGCGTGGGCGGTGACGACGTAGCGCAGCGGACCGCCGGCGCGCAGGGCGTCGAAGGGGTAGCAGGTGATGAGGGTGAGGCGCGTCTCGCCGGGCGGCTGCGCCAGCACGCGCGTCTCGGACTTGTCGACGATCTCGGCGC
>CAJPFL010000241.1 GCA_905339315.1 Rhodocyclaceae bacterium | reverse complement strand
GTCGAACTCGTGCATCACGCCGTCCTCGGACATCAGCTTGCGCGGGACGACGAAGTCGCCCGGATAGACGACGACGCCGACCCAGCCGCGGTAGGAATCGAGGCCGAGCTCGAGTACCGGCAGACAGGCCTGCAGGGCGATCGAGAGCTGGATCCCGGGCGTCAGCTCCAGCCCCTGCGCGCCGTGCCATTCCTTCTGCGCGATGAATTCCAGCGCCATCTCACGCAGGCGGGCGCGGTCGGCGAGGGTGAGGTGATCCAGGAAGGGCAGGCCGGCCTCGACGCGCGCCCATTGCGTCCCGTTGATCGAAGGTGCAGCCGGGGCGGCCTTGCCGAAGAGTTTTGTCAGGGCGTTCAGCATGGGTTTAGGATATGCGAACTTCGTCCCGTGCGCTAATCCCTGCCGACATGTCCACCTATTTCGCCACCATCCTCTGGCAGCGCAACGGCGCCGCCTTCACCGACCAGCGCTACAGCCGCGCCCACGTGATGCAGTTCGACGGCGGGGCGGAAGTGGCGGGATCGAGTTCGCCGCATGCCGTGCCGGTGCCTTACTCCGATGCGGCGGCGGTCGATCCGGAGGAGGCCTTCGTCGCCTCGCTGTCGAGCTGCCACATGCTGTGGTTCCTCCATCTCGCGGCGAAGGCGGGATTCGTCGTCGAGCGCTACGAGGACCGCGCCGACGGGGTCATGGCGAAGAACGCCGAGGGCAAGCTGGCCATGACCCTGCTCACGCTGCGCCCCCGTGTGGATTTCGCCGGAGAAAAGCGGCCGCAGCGCGTCGACATCGAGGCCCTGCACCACAAGGCGCACGAGGAATGCTTCATCGCCAACTCGGTGAAGAGCGAGGTGCGCTGCGTGCCGGTGTTCTGAGGCGGATTGCGCCAGATCAAGTTTCATGCATGCCCGATTGCTAGACTCGCGGCATGGGCGAGGAGATCTCCAGGAGCGAATTCGAAGCAGCCGATTTCGCGCGCTTCAATGCGCGGCTGGCCGGCGAAACGGCCCTGCTGCGGGAACAGTTCGGCGAGGGTCGCCTGGCTTCCGCCGGTTATGCCTTCGGCTTCGAGATCGAGGTCTGGCTGCTCGATCACGGCTACTTCCCGAACTCCATCAACGAAGCTTTCCTGGCGCGGCTGGACCATCCGCTGGTGGTGCCGGAGCTGTCGCGCTTCAATGTCGAACTGAACAGCGTGCCGCTGCCGCTGCGCGGCGATGCACTGCTGCGCGCCGAAATGGAGCTCGAGCGCCTGTGGGGGCATTGCAACGCGGTGGCGCACGCCATGGACGCCAACATGGTAATGATCGGCACGCTGCCCACCATCCGCGACGAGGATCTCTCGCTCGACAACATCTCGCCGCTGAAGCGCTACCATGCGCTCAACCACGAAGTGCTGCGCCGCCGGCAGGGGCGGCCGTTGCGGGTGGACATCGCCGGCCGCGAGCGCTTGGTGGCCGAGCACGGCGATGTCATGCTGGAGGCGGCGACCACCTCCTTCCAGGTGCACCTGCAGGCGCCGGCCGCGCTGGCGCACCGCTTCTACAATGCCTCGCTGGCGGTATCGGGCCCGCTGCTGGCGGCCTGCGGCAATGCCCCCTTCCTGTTCGGGCGCAGCCTGTGGGAGGAGACGCGCATCCCCCTCTTCGAGCAGGCGGTGGACCTGGCCGGCCTGCATGCCGGCAGCCGCCGCGTCACCTTCGGCGAAGACTACCTGCGGCGCTCGGTGCTGGAGTGCTTCGAGGAAAACCTGCGCGAGTACCCGGTGCTGCTGCCGCTGGAGTTTCCCGACAGGCCGCACGAGTTTCGCCACCTGCGCCTGCACAACGGCACCATCTGGCGCTGGAACCGGCCGCTGCTCGGCTTCGATGAGGACGGCAGGCCCCACGTGCGCATCGAGCACCGCATCCTGCCGGCGGGACCGAGCATCCTCGACATGCTCGCCAACGCGGCGGCCTACCTCGGAATGGTGTATGCGCTGGTGCACGAGGGCGAGGACGAGACGCTCGGCCTGCCGTTCGCGACGGCGCGGCGGAATTTCTATGCCGCCGCGCGCGATGGCCTGCGGGCCCGGCTGGAATGGCCAGGCGCCGGCGAAACGTCGGCACGCGACCTGCTCGAGGGCGAGCTGCTGCCACGCGCCGCACGCGGACTGGCGCGGCTGGACATCGACGCCGAGGACATCGAACGCTACCTCGGGGTGCTGGGTGCGCGCCTCGCCGGCGGCGCTACGGGGGCGGCCTGGCAGCAGGCCTGCTTCGAATCGCGCGGGCGCGATTTCTACGAGCTGATGGCCACCTACTGCGAGCGGCAGCGCAGCCGCGCACCGGTGCATGAATGGGATCTCTGAGAACGCCATGCCGACCTTGAAGACATTCGAAGCCTTGCCGGCCGGGCTGCTGGAGGCCGACGCGACCGCGCTGGAGGCCCTGCTCGGAGGGCCGTCACTGATACACCTGCCGGGGCGGCGGCCCGAGCCGCTGTTTCTCACGGTGCTGCTGCATGGCAACGAAACCACCGGCTTCGAGGCGGTCAAGGCCGTGTTGCGCCGCTGGCAGGGACGCGAACTGCCGCGCGCGCTGTCGCTGTTCATCGGCAATGTCGCGGCGGCGCGCGCCGGCTTGCGGCGGCTGCCCGGCCAGCCCGATTACAACCGCGTCTGGCCGGGCACGGAAACGCCCGGTCTGCCGGAGGCGATGCTGATGGCCGGGGTGGTCGAGCACATGAAGCGGCGCCGCCCCTTCGCCAGCATCGACATCCACAACAACACCGGCATCAATCCGCACTACGCCTGCCTGGTGCGGCTGGAGCCGTCCTTCCTGCACCTGGCGCGGCTGTTCAGCCGCATCGCCGTCAAGTTCGAACGGCCGCTGGGCGTGCAGGCGACGGCGCTAGCGGGACTCTGCCCGGCGGTGACGGTGGAATGCGGCAAGATCGGCATCCAGTCCGGCGTCGCGCATACGGCCGAGTTCATCGAGGCAGCGCTGCATCTCGATCATTATCCGCAGCATGCCGTGGCGGCGCGTGATCTCGAGGTGCTGCAGACCGTGGCCATCGTCAAGGTGCCGCCGGAGGCGAGCTTTTCCTTCGACGGCAGCGCCGCGGATTTCCGCTTTCGCGGCGACCTCGACCACCTGAACTTTCGCGAGATGCAACCGGGGGCGGCGTTCGGCCACCTGGCTGCGGCAAGCGCGGCGCGCCTGCTGGTGGTGCCGGGCGGGCCGATGCCGCTGCAGGGGGACTATTTCGCCTACGCCGACGGCGAGATCCGGCTCACGCGGCCGGTGGTGCCCGCCATGCTGACCACCGATCCGCTGGCGGTGAGGAACGACTGCCTGTGCTACCTGATGGAGCGCATCGGCATTTAGCCCCTGACCCGCGTCGTCAGGAAGATGCCGGCGAGGATCAGGGCGATGCCGGCGAGGTGGTAGAGCGCCGGCTCCTCGCCGAGGAACAGCATCGAAAGGATCGTGCCGAAGGCCGGCATCAGGTGCATGAACTGGCCGGCGCGGTTGCCGCCGACCTCGGCCACGGCGCGGTTCCAGAAGATGAAGCCGAGCGCCGCCGGGAAGATGCCGGCATAGGCGATGGCGGCGAAGGCCGGCACGCCCGGCACGATGAGCCGGCCCGCGGCCATTTCCCACAGGTAGAACGGCGCCAGCCCGGCCAGCCCCCAGAGCGTGACGGCGGCGAGGAAGGAGAGGGCATGCAGCTCCGGCGGGCGGCGCGCCAGCAGCACGGTGTACAGCGCCCAGAACAGCATCGCCGCCAGCACCCACAGGTCGCCGGCGTTGGGGCGCAGTTCCAGCAGCCGCGCCGGGTCGCCCTGGGCGACGATCGCCACGATGCCGGCCAGGGACACCATCACCCCCAGCCATTCCAGCGGCCGCAGGCGCTTGCCGAACAGCGCCCACGACAGGCCGATGATCATGATCGGGGTGGCCGAGGCGAGCAGCACGCCGTTGGTGGCGGTGGTGTGGGCCAGGCCGGTGTAGGTCAGGGCGTTGTGGCAGGCGCCGCCGAACAGCCCGAGCATCGCCAGCACCCTCCAGTGCGCCAGGGTTTCGCGCCATTGCCGGCGCAGCTGCGGCCAGGCCCAGGGCAGCAGGCAGGCGAAGGCGATCACCCAGCGCCAGAAGGACAGCGCGATCGGCGGCACGTCGCCGCGGATCCAGCGGCCGACCACCCAGTTGCCGGACCAGAACAGCACGGTCAGGGTCAGCAGCAGGTAGGCGAAGGCGCGCGAGGGGGCGGGGGTGGCGGGCAAGGGGGGGCGTCCGGCTGGGGGTGAAGGGATTCTAACCGGCGGCTAGTTGATCGAAGTCAAACCGAAGAATGGCTTATGTCATCATTATGCTGATGAATGGCTTGGGGGTGGCAGCGTCCCCCGTCGATGGAGGAGTGCATGGGCGAGATAAAACCGCCGTCCGGTGCGACGGTCGCGCCGGCGGCTGAAGCGCGCGAATACCTTTCCGACGACCCGCGCGACATCGGCTGGGTCAAGCAGAACGTCCCCTGCCAG
>CAJPFL010000240.1 GCA_905339315.1 Rhodocyclaceae bacterium | reverse complement strand
TGCACCACCAGCTTCTTGCGCGCCATCAGGTCGCCCTCGAAGCGGCCGTGGATCTCGGCGACGTCGATGACGACGCGGCCGGAGAAGGTGCCCTGCTCGGCAATCTGGATGGACTGGCTGTCGAGCACGGCCTCGACCCGGCCCTCGACGACGAGGGTGCCGCAATCGCTGATCTCGGCGCCCTTCAGCTTGATGTCGGGCCCGACGATGAGGCGGCTGCCCTGGAAAGTGTCGGGCTTGGCCTCGACCTTGGCGGCCGCGGGGACCGGCGCAGGCTGGGACGGCAGCGTGGCGGCGGGCGCGGCGGGCTCGCCGGGCCTGCGGACGGCCGGGGTGCCCGGCCGCTGCTGGGGCTGGGGATCGTTGTGTTTGCCGAAGAGTTGCATCTTGTCGAGCATAGTGACTCCTTTTTTGAAATGAAACGCTGTACTGCAGGGCCGCGTAGACAGGCGGCACCGGACATAGGCAAGCGCCATGCCCGTTCGTGTTTTTGCAGGCGGATCAGTCGCCTGCCGCCGCCGGCCGGCGTCAGGGCGCTGCATGAGGCATGCATTCCGTCGTCCCCGGACGACGCAAATCCGCGCCGCCGGCGCGAAGCCTTGCGCGGCAAGGACTTGGCGTGTCGCCGCAGGCCGACTCCTGCGCTATGCTTGCGCTTCGCGGCTGCCCAGCGGCGGAAGATCGAACACGGGCGCCCGCGCCGGGAACCCTGCCCGGAACCGAGGAGAAGGCATGCGAACCTACAAGAGCGACGTCGTCGTCATCGGCGGCGGCCTGGCGGGCATCTGCGCCGCGCTGGAGCTGCTCGACGCCGGCAAGAGCGTCACCATCCTCGACCGCGACGGCGAGGAGAACTTCGGCGGCCTGGCGAAGGAGAGCTTCGGCGGCATCTTCGTCGTCGGCAGCCGCGAGCAGAAAAGAAACGGCATCGAGGATTCCCCGGCGCAGGCCCTTGCCGACTGGTGCGCCTTCGCCGAATTCGGCGCGGCGGACCATTGGCCGCGGCGCTGGGCCGAGGCCTACACCGGGCGCTGCCACGACGAGGTCTACCTCTGGCTGAAGGCCAACGGCATCGGCTTCTTCCCGGTGCCGCACTGGGTCGAGCGCGGCCTGCACGTCCGGGGCAACTCCGTGCCGCGCTTCCACATCGTCTGGGGCACCGGCCGCGAGCTGGCGCTGCAGCTCATCGCGCGGCTGCGCAACCACACCAATGCGGCCAAGCTGGCCGTGCACTTCGGCCACCGCGTCGAGGGTTTCACCACCCTGATGGGCGAGATCAGCGGCTGCAGCGGCGCGCTGGAAGACGGCGGCGAGCCCTTCGAGGCCTTCGGCGAGGCGATCGTCGTCGCTTCAGGCGGCATCAACGGCGGCGACCTGGCGAAGGTGCGGCAGCACTGGCACGCCGACTGGCGCACGCCGCCGCAGACGATCCTCAACGGCTCGCACCGCTTCGCCGACGGCCGGCTGCATGACGCCGTCGGCCGCGCCGGCGGCAACCTCACCCATCTCGACAGGATGTGGGATTACGCCGCCGGCGTGCGCCACTGGCAACCGAGGAAGCCGAACCACGGCCTCTCCGTGGTGCCGCCGCGCTCGGCGCTGTGGGTGGACTGGCGCGGCCGGCGCTTCGCCCCGCCGCTGGTGACCGGCTTCGACACGCGCGACCTGGTGACGCAGGTATGCGCCACCGAGCGGCAGTATTCCTGGCAGATCCTCAACCGCAGGATCGCGCTGAAGGAGCTGGCGATCTCCGGCGCCGAGTTCAACCCCTCGATCCGCGACAGGAAGCGGCTGGCCTTCCTGCGCGACCTGCTGTTCGGCAACCGCTGGCTGGTCGACACGCTGATCGACAACTGCGAGGACGTCGTCGTCGCCGACACGCTGCCGGCGCTGGTGGCGAAGATGAACGCGCTGCAGGGCGACAACGCAGTCGACCTGGAGGCGCTGGGCGAGGCGGTCAGCCGCTACGACGCCCAGGTGGCGCTCGGCCCGGACCGCTTCGAGGACGAGCAGCTGAAGCGGCTCGCGCTGCTGCGCCAGTGGAAGGGCGACCGCATCCGCACCTGCAATTTCCAGAAGAT
>CAJPFL010000239.1 GCA_905339315.1 Rhodocyclaceae bacterium | reverse complement strand
GTTCGGCGCGGCCGGCTGGCCGCAGGCCGGCGGCACGGTGGTGGTGGTCGGCCATCAGCCGACCCTCGGCCGGGTAGCGGCGCTGCTGCTCACCGGCGATGCCGCCGACTGGAGCGTGCGCAAGGGTGCGCTCTGGTGGTTTTCCTACCGCATCCGCAACGGCAATGCCGAAACGGTACTGCGCACGGTGATCGCCCCCGATCTGGTATAAACGCCCTGACCATGTCTGCCGACATCCTCTTCGACCTCGACGGCACGCTCATCGACTCCTCGCCGGGCATCCTCGCCTCATTCGGGCGGGTGCTGGCAGCGCACGGGCTGGCGCCGGTCGTGCCGCTCGAAGCCTCGCTCATCGGCCCGCCGCTGGCGGTGACGCTGCAGCAGGTGAGCGGCATCGCCGACGAGGCCCGTCTGGCACGCCTCGTCGAGGCCTTCAAGCAGGACTACGATACCGCGGGCTGTCTGGCCACCAAGGTGTTTCCCGACGTCGCGGCGGGTCTGGCGCAGCTCGCTGCGGCAGGCTCGCGCCTGTTCATCGTCACCAACAAGCGCATGCTGCCGACGCGCCGGATCCTCGAGGCGCTCGGCCTGGCACGGCACTTCGCCGGCATCCACACGCGCGACGAGACCGAACCGATGGCGCTGTCGAAGACGGTCGTGACGCAGCGCGTCGTCGCCCGTTACGGCATCGAGAGAAGCCGCGCCTTCTTCGTCGGCGACTCCGACGAGGACGCCGCCGCGGCGCGCGAAAACAGCCTCGCCTTCATCCACGCCGCCTATGGCTACGGCGCGGCAGGCATCGCCGAAACGCCGGCCGCGGTGCTCGATCGCTTTTCCCGACTGCCCGACCTCATCGCCACACTGTCGCGCGAACGATGCGCCCTGCCCGAGCGCCCATGAGCACCATCACGCTCAACCCGCTCGCCATCGCCGGCGGCCTCGCCCGCCACCGCTACCTGCTCGGCCAGCTGGTCAGGCGCGACGTGCTGCTGCGCTACCGCGGCGCAATGTTCGGCGTGCTGTGGATCTTCCTCAGCCCGCTGCTGATGCTGGCCATCTTCGCCTTCGTCTTCGGCCACATCTTCCAGGCGCGCTGGCCCGAGCAGCGCGAGGGCCTGCCGTTCTGGCTGATCCTCTACTGCGGCCTGATCGTCTTCAACGTCTTCGGCGAAACCGTCGCGCGCGCGCCGGCGGCGGTGCGCAGCTTCCCCAGCTACGTCAAGAAGATCATTTTCCCGGTGGACATCCTGCCGCTGGTGCCGCTCGGCGCGGCGCTGACGCATGCCGCCTTCAACCTGCTCATCCTCGCCGCCGCCCTCGCCTTCACGGGCAACCTCTCGGCGGGCATCCTGCTCTTCCCCCTGCTGCTCCTGCCGGTCGTGCTGCTCGGCATCGGCGCGTCCTGGTTCCTCGCCGCCTGGGGCGTCTTCATCAAGGACATGAGCCAGATCGTGCCGCTCTTCGTGCAGATGCTGCTGTTCCTCTCGCCGGTGTTCTACCCCGCTTCCGCCGTACCGCCGGGACTGACTTTCCTCTACGACGCCAACCCGCTCGGCGCTCCCATCGAGGCGGTGCGCGCCGCCGCCTTCGGCCTGCCCGTGCCCTGGCCAGCCTGGAGCGCAGCCCTCGCCGCCGGCATCGCCGCCGCAATCCTCGGCCACGCCTTCTTCCAGCACAGCCGCGACGAGTTCGCCGATGCCCTCTGACAAGCCCACCCCCGGCAGCATCGATCCCCACCTGCGCTGGCACACCCAGCGGGTGACCCACGCAATGCGCGAGGCGCGCAGCGGCCATCGCAGCGTCCTGGTCTGGTTTACCGGCCTGCCCAGCTCGGGCAAGTCCACGCTGGCCCACGGACTGGAGGAGCGCCTGTTCGCTGATCGGCGCAGCACCTATGTCCTTGACGGTGACAACGTCCGGCACGGCCTGTGCCGCGACCTCGGCTTCGCC
Source organism: Rhodocyclaceae bacterium (assembly GCA_905339315.1). Taxonomy (GTDB): domain Bacteria; phylum Pseudomonadota; class Gammaproteobacteria; order Burkholderiales; family Rhodocyclaceae; genus Desulfobacillus. Next base: position 7,890 of record CAJPFL010000239.1, on the reverse strand, counting down.
GAGCGGGACCGGGCCGAGAACATCCGCCGCATCGGAGAACTGGCAAATCTGTTTCTGGATGCGGGCATCATCACCCTGGCCGCGTTCGTCTCGCCCTACGAGGCGGATCGCCGCAAGGTGCGCGAACTTGTCGGCGCAGAGAATTTCATCGAGGTGTACTGCCGCTGCCCGGTCGAGGTCTGCGAATCGCGCGACGAAAAGGGAAACTACGCCAAGGCCAGGGCCGGCGGCATCGCCCATTTCACAGGCATTTCGGCACCCTACGAGGCGCCGGCCAATCCGGACCTGGTGCTCGAGACCGACCGCACCGGCATCGAGGAAGCCATTGCAACCGTGTTGTCGCTGCTGCGCCAGCGGGGCGTCATTGCGGAACGTGCAGGTGGCCATGTCGCCTGACGTCGTCATTTCCGCACGCGGCCTGAGCAAGTCATACCGGCTCTTCGGCCATCCCGGCGACCGGGTCAAGCAGTTCCTAAGCCTCGGCCTGAAGCACTACCACCGAGAATTCGCGGCGCTGAGCGACGTCTCCTTCGACATTCGGAAGGGGGAAACCGTCGGCATCATCGGTCGCAACGGCTCGGGCAAGAGCACCCTGCTGCAGTTGATCTGCGGCATTCTCAAACCCTCCGCTGGTACCTTGCAGGTCAATGGCCGCATCTCCGCATTGCTCGAACTCGGTGCCGGCTTCAATCCGGAATTCACCGGGCGCGAAAACGTATACTTCCAGGGTGCCCTGATGGGCTTCACGAAAGCCCAGATGGATAAGCGCTTCGCCGATGTCGCCGCCTTCGCCGACATCGGCGAGTTCATCGACCAGCCGGTGCGGATCTATTCGAGCGGCATGTTCCTGCGGCTGGCCTTCGCGGTAGCGATCAACGTCGATGCCGATCTGCTGGTGATCGACGAAGCCATCGCGGTGGGCGACGCCGGCTTCCGGGCGCGCTGCTTTCGTCGTCTCGGCGAACTCGGCGCCGCCGGCTGCACGATCCTTTTCGTAACGCATGCCATGGAGCAGGTGACCAGGTTCTGCAACCGTTCGATCCTCCTTGATCACGGCAGACTCCTCAAGCAGGGTCCGCCAGAGCCTGTTGTCGCTGAATGCCTGCGCCTGCAGGCCGTTACGCCCGAAACCGACAGCGCCGCGCATCCCTCCGGCAACGACGTGGCAGCAGTCGCCTATCAACCGAATGGCGCCCTGATTGAGGCAGTGCGCCTGGTCGACGCCAATGGCCACGAGGTCCGCCACTTGCTGGACGGACAGGAGTACCGTTGCCGCTTCCGCGCCCGCCTGACCCGGCCCGCCAACGCCGTGCGCGGGGCATTCCTGATCAGGACGCGTGCTGGCGTCGACCTCGGCGGTGCGATGACCACCTGCCTGGATACCCTGTCCGGCGACGAAACGATCGAGGTCGAATTGGGCTTCCATTGCCGGCTCAACCCCGCTTCCTATCTTCTCAATGTCGCCCTCTTTGCACGCGAGGGGAACATCGAGTTCGCCCTGCACGGCATTCAGAACGCCCTCCAGTTCGAGGTAACGCGGGAGCGGGACCGGCCCACCCTCGGCGCCGTCGATTTTGACTGCCGCGCTTCGATACGGCTTGCGCCTGCACGGGACACGGCCTCATGAGATGGCTCCGCCAACAGAGCGCTGCCGGCACCGTGCCCGCGCTTTTCCTGCACATCCAGAAAACCGCCGGAACCTCCCTGGTTAACATGGCACGCCGGTACTATGGCGACAACGTCATCAGCCACGGCGACTACTGCACCGTCGCGCCGGATGCATTGAAGAAATTCGGCTTCATCTCTGGCCATTTCGGCTACGCATTCGCACGCCCACTGATGCAGGGGCGATATTCCTTTACCTTCCTGCGCGACCCCATCGAACGCGTATTGTCGTTTTATTATTTCTGCCGGTTTCGCGAACGCATCCGGTATGACATCTACCAACTGGCCCGCGACCATGAACTGCCCGAATTTCTGGAAATATGCATGACCGACCCGTTCCTGAAAATGCAGGTCTGGAATAATCAGGTCTGGCAACTTGCTTATGGCTATACTCAGCCCGATACGCGAAAACTGGACGATTTCTCGCCGGAGGAGCTTCTCGCCCTCGCCAAGGCACATCTTCTGGAGTTTTCCCACGTCGGCTTTACGGAGACCTTCGCTGCCGATGCGGACATCATTTGCAAGGCACTGAAGTTTCCGCGCCGGCATCCCAAGGAACCGATACTGATGGAAAACGTGACGCCGCAGAGACCGGTCTATAGCGACCAGCCTGCCGGGGTCAGGAAGATGCTGGTGAGCCTGACCGAACTCGACCGTGAACTCTGCGATCACGCGCGTGCCATCCAGGCGGCAAAGCAGGGGGGCAAATGGTGGCAATGGTAAGAAGCGGCGACCTGCTGCATACCCTGCGGCGCATCCGGCGCAAGCTGGTCATCTATTTCCGCTACCGGCACTTCGGCAACCTGCGGCGGGTGCGCGAGCGCTATCTTCAGCTCATGCTGGGTTGCCTGACCGGCAGCATCTACGAGGACCCGCCGCTCAAGGCGCTCGGCAGCGACACTTTCGATGCCAAGCTGCGCGAGTACGGCTGGGACTGGCCTTCCGTCGCCCACTCGATGATCGGCAGGCGGCGGATGGGAAACCTGCGCGATCTGGCCGAGGAAGTGCTCTTCAACCGCGTTCCAGGAGATTTCATCGAGACCGGCGTCTGGCGCGGCGGTGCCTGCATCTACCTGAGGGCGATCCTGGAAGCCTACGGGGTCAGGGACCGCAGGGTATGGGCGGCCGACTCGTTCGAGGGGCTACCGCCTCCGGATCCCGCCTATCCGGCCGATGCCGGGGACACGTTCCACACCTACACCGAACTGGCCGTTCCCATCGAGGCCGTCAAGCGGAATTTCGAGAAGTACGGCCTGCTCGACGAGCAGGTCGCATTTCTCAAGGGCTGGTTCAAGGACACCCTGCCCGGCGCACCGACCGGGCCGCTCGCCATCCTGCGCATGGACGGCGATATGTACGAGTCGACCATGGATGCCCTCACCCACCTGTATGACAGGGTATCCCAAGGCGGCTATGTCATCGTTGACGATTACCGGGTCGTCGAGGGATGCCGCAAGGCCGTGGACGAGTTCCGGGCCATGCGCAACATCATGGACGAGATCATCGAAATCGACGGTGTCGGCATCTTCTGGCAGAAGACGGCCTGACAAGGATTTTGCCGGCGTCGCATGACCTCTCCCGCGCCTTTCCGCTCCGCCACGATCCCGCAGGAACGGCTGCTTCCCGGCATTCACGGCCTGCGCGGCATCGCGGCGCTGGCGGTCGTGCTGTTTCATCTGGTGCACATCGCGAATATCAAAGTGCCCGTCCCGTTCATCTTCATCGCCGGGGATTTCGGCAAGGGGGTGCATCTCTTCTTCCTCCTCAGCGCGTTCTCGCTGATGCACTCGACCGAGCACACGCTTCACCGCCCGACCTGGATGACCGAGTATTTCGTCAAGCGCTTCTTCCGCATCGCGCCACTCTTCTACTGCATCCTGGCCGGCATGGTGATCTGGCCTTCCATCAAGGCTCACTATCTGGCTGTCAATCCACAGGTGCTTCTGCTCAACCTCACCTTCACGTTCGGCTTCGCGCCCTGGGCGGGCATCGTCCTGGCCGGCTGGACGGTGGGTGTCGAAATGATCTTCTATGCCATCCTGCCCGTGTTGCTGCTGACGGTCCGCTCGAGCAAAGGAACGCTGGCGCTCGTCCTCGCCAGCCTCCTCATCTCCTATGCCTCCCGTTCGGTGCTGCATGTGCATTTCCAGCACACGGCGTCACTCTACGGCGATAACTGGGCCTATTATTCATTTACGCCCAACCTGTGCTTTTTCGCCCTCGGCATGTACGCTTTCCGCATTGCAGCCGACGGGGAATGGAACACCCCGGCCATGCGATTGGGCGTATCGGCCTTCGCGACCTGCCTGATTCTCGCCCTGCTGTTTGGGGGAAGGTACAATAGCTGGCGCCCGGATATCCTGCTGTGGGGATTCGGGTTCGCCGCCCTGGCGTTGTGGCAGAGCAAATGGCCGAGTCGCTGGTGCGCGAACAAATTTTTCGAGTATGTGGGAGAACGGAGCTACAGCGTTTACCTGCTCCATCCTGTGGTTATCATAATCCTGAGAAAACCGCTGCAGTCGCTCTACGGCATGTTGACTCCGTCCATCGGCGCCTATGCCTATTTCGCTTGCGCAGGGCTGGTGTTGCTGACGCTCCTGATACTTTCGGAAGCGAGCTATCGCCTGATCGAGATCCCGGGCATCCGCTATGGCCAGAGGATCAATGCACGCCTCAGGGCGCGCCAGAATGCTAGCAAATGACATCCCAGCGCCATAAATACGAGTACAAGGTCAATCCCGACACCGCCGCCGCCAAGGTCATCCGCATGGTGGGGACCGGCAATCGGGTTCTCGAACTCGGCCCCGGCCCGGGTTCCATCACCCGCCACTTGCATGGGAACAGCTGCCGCATTACCGCCCTGGAACTGGATCCGCAGGCCATCGAGATCGTGACGGAATTCTGCGAGCAGGTCCATTCCTGCAACCTGAACGATCCGGAGTGGCCCGCCCTGCTCGGAGATGCGCAAAAATTCTCCGTCATCGTTGCCGCAGACGTCCTGGAGCATCTGTATGACCCCTGGGCCACCCTGCAGAAGATGCTGCCGCTCCTCGCCAAGGACGGCTACGTGGTGATCTCCCTCCCCCATGTGGCCCACAACGCCGTCGTGGCCTGTCTCCTAAACGAGGATTTCGAGTATCAGCCCTGGGGCCTGCTGGACAGGACCCACATCCGCTTCTGGGGCATCCGCAACATCCAGAAGCTGTTCGACGATGCAGGCTTCAAGATCGTCGAGGCCGATTTCGTGGTGCGCTCTCCGGAGCAGACCGAGTTTGCCAACCGCTGGCGCAAACTGCCCGGCCAGGCGCGCAAGGCGCTGGAATGGAACCGCTTCGGCAATGTCTATCAGGTGGTGCTCAAGGCAGTGCCCCTGGCCGCGGACGGCAGGGCGCTGCAGCTCGAATCGCTGGCGGTGCCGGCACCCGGCGCGAGCGGCTTCAGTGCCGGCGCCCGCCGCAACCGCCTGCTCGGGTTCTTCATCTCCTTCCTGAGCCTGGATACCCGGGCGAGGATCTCACGCTTCCTGCAGCGCCTGGGGATCCGGCACTGAAGCCCGGAAGCCGCTCACGATGAACGAATCGATGCACTCGATCAGGCCCGGTCAAATGCCCCGCCTGATCGCCTTTTATCTCACGCAATTCCACCCGATCCCGGAAAACGACGCCTGGTGGGGCAAGGGCTTCACGGAATGGACCAACGTCACCAAGGCGCAGCCCCTGTTCGACGGCCACAACCAGCCGCATCTCCCGACCGACTTCGGCTTCTACGACTTGCGCGTGCGCGAAACGCGCCATGAGCAGATCCGCCTGGCGAAGGAATACGGCATCGACGGCTTCTGCTACCACTACTACTGGTTCTCGGGAACGCGCCTGCTCAACCAGCCGCTCGACGACATGCTGGCCGATCCGGAAAGCGACATGCCGTTCTGCCTGTGCTGGGCCAACGAGAACTGGACGCGCCGGTGGGACGCTGCCGAGCACGAAATCCTCATCGCCCAGCGCTACCTGCCGGACGACGACCTCAATTTCATCAAGAGCCTTGTGCCCTTTTTCTCCGACCCGCGCTACATCCGGGTCGAGGGCGCGCCGTTCCTCATTGTCTACCGCCCACAGCATCTGCCCGACGCCAGGAAGACTGCAGCAGTCTGGCGCGACTATTGCCGCTCAGCGGGCATCGGCGAAATCCATATCTGCGCCGCACTGACGCACGGCAACCTGGATTACGTCCAGTTCGGCTTCGACAGCGGCGTGGAATTCCCGCCCCACAACCTGCAGAGCAAAAACCTGGCGAAAAACATCGCCTTCCGCGATCCTTTCGCCGGCTACGTGGTGGATTACAGGGAGATCGCAACGACCTACCTCGACAGGCGCTACCAGCACCCCAACGTTTTCCGCGGCGTCTTCCCCGCCTGGGACAACACGCCGCGCACGGGCAACCGCGGCGTCATCGTGCTGGATACCTCCCCCGAGAATTACGAGTGCTGGCTGGCGCAGGCGATCTCCAGGACGACGCAGGACTTTCCCGGGCGGGAAAGGCTGGTGTTCATCAACGCCTGGAACGAATGGGCCGAGGGCTGCCACCTCGAGCCCGACCGGAAATACCAGCGACGCTACCTCGAGGCGACGCTTGGCGCACGCAACGATCCTGCACGCAAACGCAGTTTTTCGGAGGCGCCCGACGCCATCCTCGCCAGCGAGGCCCAGCGCCGGCTGCTGCCCGACCTGCGCGCCGTGCTCGCCTACCATGCCTACCTTACCCTGGGCAGGCTGAGCGGCTGGCTGAAGGGCTACCCACGCCTGCGACGAGTCGTCCGCTGGGTGCTCAACGGCGGTCGCTGAGCGCGGCTCAGCTCATCCGCGGCAGGCCGTGCCGCAACAGCATCCGCAGCTTGTGGGGCACGCAGACGAAGGCCGAGAAAAAGTCAGCCGCGGCAACGCGGCGGCGCATCATGATCACGCGCCGGGCGTTGCGCAGCTGCCTCATCCTGGAGAACGGCGCTGCCAATGCAGGCAGATAGATCTCCGAGAGATAGCGCCGGTCCAGGCGCAACAGCGAAAGGACCAGCCCCTCGAACAGCATCAGGGCCAGGTGGACGGGCAGCAGTAACATCAGGACTGCCCCCGGGCAGGTCAGCGCCATGACGTACGTCCTGTTCCTTTCCGACAGCGCGCGCCGCCTGAACGTCGACCTCAGGCGATCGTCGCGCACCTTGCCGCCACCGAAGCTCATGCCCACGCCGTGGCGATACCCCGACACGCCCAGCGCCCGCACCGCATGGCCTTGCAGCCGCGCCCGGCAGCACAGGTAGAGGTCCTCGCCGATGGAGCCGAACCAGTCGGGAAAGCCGCCCAGCTCATCCCAGAGGAATTTCGGAATCCACAGGCAGGCGCCGGCCACCATCCCTACCCCTCCGCGCTGTGGGTCGCGGTTGGGCACGGCGTTGAAAAAGGGGTCGAGCAGGCTGCCGATGTCGAGCAGATCGCCGGTCTCGGCATCGTATTGCGGCAGGCCGAGGATGGCAGGCTGCCGCAGGCGCAGAGCTTCCTGCATCAGCGTCGCCAAGGCGCCGGGGTGCAGCGCGGCATCGTTGTTCAGGAGCAGCAGGTATTCGCCTTTCGCCGCAGCGGCCATGCGGTTGTTGGCGACGCAGAAGCCGGCGTTGTCGCGGCTCGCGATCAGGCGCACGTCCGGATGCCGGGCGGCGATGTGTGCTGCCGAATCGTCCGTCGAGGCGTCGTCATGAACGATGATCTCGACGGCGAAACCGCAATCCTGCGTCCTCACCGAATCGATGCAGGCATCGATCAGATCCATGCCATTGTAGTTGGCAATGCAGACGGAGCAGGTGATCCCGCCCCCGTCGGCCGGCATGGCTGTCGTGCTCACTGCTTCCTCAGGAGCAGGGCCCGGCCGCTGCGTTCGACGACCTGGAAGCCGGGGAGTGCGCCTACGACCTCGTCCTGGGACCAGAAGCGCACGTAGAACAGCGAGCGCCGGCCGCGCGGCGCCACCGGCGCCATCACCAGCACCCCGCCCCTGGCCGTCATCGCTCCGACGTTGGCGAGAGCCGACCTGAGCTTGTCTTCCGTCACGATATGCTCGATGACGTCGACCATCAGCACCACGTCGAATTCGCCCTCGATCCTGTCCGCAGTGATGTCGCCGCGGACATAGCGGAAGCCCGGAAATTTTTCCCGCAGCAGCGGGAAAAAGGCATCGGTAATG
>CAJPFL010000238.1 GCA_905339315.1 Rhodocyclaceae bacterium | reverse complement strand
GTCGCCGCCCCCGGTGGCAATGCCGACGAGGTCGCGCGTCGCCCGCTGCATGCGGTTGGCGGCGGGGAAGATGCCGGCGAGGTCGGGGTAGACGGGATTTTCCGCCGGCAGGTCGAGGCCGAGCCAGGCATGGCCCATGTCGAGGCCGAAGGCGACGTGCAGGCGGAAACCTTCGCCGCACTGGCGACGATCCTCGCCCCACAACGCGGCGAAGCGCCCGCCATTGCGATGGGCCGCGACGGCAAAGGACTGCAACGCCTCGCCGCCGTCGGCGCGGCCGCGCCAGACCGGGCTGCCGATGCCGGCCTGCTTCTCGAATTCGATGGGCTCGCCGAAGAATCGCATTTTCAGGCCTCCGCCGGGCCGTCCCAAGGAGGCCTGAAGCCAAGAACATGGAAGCCGCGCAGCGGCTGAACCAAAGTCACCCCTTTCCTGGGGAAAGGGGATGGGGGATAGGTCGTCATATGGCTATCCGAGCATCCTCGCGGCCTCATGGAACCAGCGCGTCAGGTAGGGCGGAATCCAGAGGCCGATCATCAGCACGATGGCCAGGTGCACGAACACCGGCGTGATCGCCGGCGCATGCGGCAGCGGCCTGGCATGGGTCTCGCCGAACACCATCGGCTGCACCTTGCCGAAGATCGAGGCGAAGGCGACGCCGAGGGCCAGCAGCAGGACCGGCGTCGCCCAGGGATGGTGCTTCATGGCATGCGTCAGGATCATGAACTCGCTGGCGAAGACGCCGAAGGGCGGCATGCCGAGGATGGCCAGCGTGCCGAGCATCAGGCCCCAGCCGATGACCGGGTTGATCTTGATCAGGCCGCGGATGTCCTCCATCAGCTGGGTGCCGCATTTCTGCGAGGCATGGCCGACGGTGAAGAAGATCGCCGACTTGGTGAGCGAGTGCATGGTCATGTGCAGCAGGCCGGCGAAATTCGCCACCGCCCCGCCCATGCCGAAGGCGAAGGTGATCAGGCCCATGTGCTCGATCGACGAATAGGCGAACATCCGCTTGATGTCCTTCTGCCGCGACAGGAAGAAGGCGGCCACGACCAGGGTCAGCAGGCCAAAGCCCATCATCAGGTTGCCGGCGAAGCCGCCGGGAATGGCGCCGTCGGCGAGCACCTTGCAGCGCAGGATGGCGTAGAGGGCGACGTTGAGCAGCAGGCCGGAGAGCACCGCCGAGACCGGCGTCGGCCCTTCCGCGTGGGCATCCGGCAGCCAGTTGTGCAGCGGCGCCAGGCCGACCTTGGTGCCGTAGCCGACCAGCAGGAAGATGAAGGACAGGGCCATGATGGTCGGCTCGAGCTGGCCCTTGACGCCCACCAGGTGGGTCCACAGCAGCGCGTTGCCGGTCTCGCCGAGCACGCGCTCGGCGGCGAAGTAGAGCAGGATGGTGCCAAACAGCGCCTGGGCGATGCCGACGCCGCAGAGGATGAAATACTTCCACGCCGCCTCCAGGCTGGCCGGCGTGCGGTAGAGCGAGACCAGCAGCACGGTGGTCAGCGTCGCCGCCTCCATCGCCACCCAGAGGATGCCGAGGTTGTTGGTGGTGAGCGCCGCCAGCATGGTGAACATGAACAGCTGGAACATGCTCTTGTAGAGGCGCAGGCGCGGCGCGGTGAGCTTGCCGTGCTCCTGCTCGTTCCTCATGTAGGGGCCGGAGAAGATGCTGGTGGTGAGGCCGACGAAGGCGGTCAGGGCGACGAAGAAGACATTCAGCGAGTCGATGAAGAACAACTCGCCGAAGGCGAAGCGCGGGCCGGCGGCGACGATCTCGGCGGTCAGCAGCGCGGAAGCGAGGAAGGTGCCGAGGCTGGCGATGATGTTGAGGTTGGGCGCCCAGGCGCGCTCGCCCACCACCGTCAGCAGCGCGCCGCTGACGAGGGGGATGGCGAGCATCAGCATGAAAAGATCCATTGCCCTCAGCGCTCCTTCAGCTTTTCCAGGTTGCGGATGTCGAGGCTGTCGAACTGCTCGCGGATCTGGAAGAAGAACACGCCGAGGATGATGACGCCGACCAGCACGTCGAGCGCGATGCCCAGTTCCACCACCATCGGCATGCCGTAGGTGGCGCTGGTGGCGGCGAGGAACAGGCCGTTCTCCATGGCGAGGAAGCCCACCACCTGGGGTATCGCCTTGGTGCGGATGATCATCATCAGGAAGGCGAGCATGACGGTGGCCAGGGCGATGCCGAGCGTGCCGCGGCTGATGGTGCTGGAGAGCTGGGAGATCGGCAGGGCGACGTTGAAGGCGATCATCACCAGCACGATGCCGGCGATCATGGTGGTCGGGATGTTGATCAATCCCTCGACGTCGGCCCTGACCTGCAGCTGGCGCACCAGGCGATGCAGGATCCACGGCAGCAGCATGGCCTTCAGCACCAGCGTCAGGGCAGCCGAGCCGTAGAGGTGCGCCTGGCCGGTGGTGAACGCGACCACCAGCGTGGACAGGCACAGCGTCAGCCCCTGCAGGGCGAACAGGTTGATCAGCGGCAGCACCCGCCGCTGCGCCAGCATGGCGAACGCCAACAACAGAATCACCGAGGCGAACAGGTTGATGAGTTGCGCCGAAAGGGAAATGTCGGCGTTCATATTCTCGTCTCCAACAGCAACCGCACCAACAAACCCAGTACCGCCAGCAGAAATGCCGTGCCGAGGAACTCCGGTGCGCGGAAGATGCGCACCTTGGCATTCAGGGTCTCGATGCCGGCCAGCAGCGCGCCGCCGATGGCGAGCTTGGCCACCAGTGCCGGAATCGCCAGCAGCAGTCCGGAGACGCTGGCGCCCTGGGCAATGCCCCAGGGAAAGAACAGCGCCAGGCCGAGGCAGGAATAGGCATACAGCTTAAGGCTGGCGGCCCACTCGATCAGCGCCAGGTGGCGGCCGGAGTACTCCAGGATCATGGCCTCGTGGATCATCGTCAGCTCGAGGTGCGTCGCCGGGTTGTCCACCGGCACGCGGGCATTCTCGGCGAAGGAGACGAAGGTGAAGGCGATGCCGGCGAAGGCCAGGCTCGGATAGATGACGAAGTCGCGGTGGGCCAGGGTCTCGACGATGGTCGCCACCGAGGTGGACTGGGAGATCATGGCGGTGGTGAAGATCACCATCAGCAGGGCCGGTTCGGCGAGAAAGCCGACGAGCATTTCGCGCCGCCCGCCGAGGCTGCCGAAGGAGGTGCCGATGTCCATCGCCGCCAGCGAGATGAAAATGCGCGCCAGGCCGAAGACGCCGACCAGGGCAATGGTGTCGGCGGCCGGCGCCAGCGGCAGGTCGGTGGACAGCGTCGGGATGATGGCGCAGGCCAGCACCATGCAGCCGAAGACCACGAAGGGCGCGAAGCGGAACAGCTGGGAGGCGCCGTGCGCCAGCACGACGTCCTTGAGAAAGAGCTTGTGCAGCATGTAGTACTGCTGCAGCAGGGGCGGCGCCGAGCGGTTCTGGAACCAGGCGCGGCACTGGTTGACCCAGCCGGTGAGCAGCGGCGCCAGCAGCAGCGCCAGCGCGATGGCGAACAACTGGCCTAAAGTTCCGAACAGGTTCATGGCCGCGCCACCAGCAGCAGCACGATCAGCGTGAGGAAGCTGTAGAGCAGGTAGATGGCGATGCGCCCGCCCTGCAGCCCGGTGATGAGCGCCGAAACGACATTCACCAGCCGCGCCAGCGGCAGGTAGAGCCAGTGCCAGAAGTGGTCCTCCACCTTGACGCTGTAATACGGCTTCTCGTCGCGAAGGGTCGGAAAATGCCGCTCCATGCGGAACATCGGCTCGAAGATGCGGCGGATCGGCTGGCTGAAGCCCTCGGCGGTGTCCTGCGCGCGCGGGCCCTGGAAGACGTAGCCGCAGTCCCAGGCCGCCGACCGGCGCAGGCGGCCGTGGTAGAGGCGGTGCACCAGCTGCCGGCCCAGCAGCACCGCGGCGGCGATGGTGGCGAGAAAGATCAGCGGCTCGTAGCTGGCGCGCTCGGGGGAGATCGGCGCCAGCATCCACCAGCCGTGCTCGCGCACCTTGTCGGCCAGCCCGGTGCCGAGGAGCTGGCGCGTGGCCGCGTCGATGCAGGAGATCACCGTGGCCGGAAAGATGCCCAGCACCAGGGTAATAAGCGCCAGCCAGGCCAGGCCGACGCGCTCCCACGGGCCGGCGTCGTGCGCCTCCTTCAGCGCCGGCTCGCGCATCTGGCCGAGGAAGATGATGCCGTAGAACTTGACCATGGCGAAGCCGGCCAGCGCCGCCACCAGCGCCACCACCGCGGCGGCCACCGGCACCACCATGTTGAGCCAGGAATGCGGCAGGCCGGGCGAGAACAGGAAGGCCTGCAGCAGCAGCCACTCGGAGACGAAACCCGACAGCGGCGGCAGGCCGGCGCTGGCGATGACGCCGGCGAGCGCCAGCCAGGCCACCCAGGGCATGCGGTGGATGAGGCCGCCGAGCTTGCCCAGGCTGCGCTCGCGGGTGGCGTGCAGCACCGAGCCGGTGCACAGGAACAGCAGGCTCTTGAAGCCGGCGTGCGCCAGGCAGTGATACAGCAGCGCCGTCATGGACAGCGCCGCCAGCGCTTCCATGCGGTAGGCGTGGAAGATCAAAGTCAGTCCCAGCGCCACGGCGAGCAGCCCGATGTTCTCGATCGAGGAATAGGCCAGCAGGCGCTTCATGTCGCTCTGCACGGTGCTGTAGAGCACGCCGAAGACGGCGGTGGCCAGGCCGACGGCCATCGCCACCACGCCCCACCACCAGAGCGGCGTGCCGACGAGGTCGAAGCTGACGCGCAGCAGGCCGTAGATGGCGGTCTTCAGCATGACGCCGCTCATCATCGCCGACACCGGCGAGGGCGCCGCCGGGTGCGCCTCCGGCAGCCAGACGTGCACCGGCAGCAGGCCGGCCTTGGCGCCGAAGCCGAACAGTGCCAGCAGGAAGGCCGCCGAGCCCCAGAAGGGCGTATGCGGCTGCACCCGCATGCCGGCGAAGGTGTAGTCGCCGCT
>CAJPFL010000237.1 GCA_905339315.1 Rhodocyclaceae bacterium | reverse complement strand
CGTTGGCGCCCTGCACCATCAGGCAGGCGCCGGCCTCGAGGCGGAACGACAGATCGCGGAACAGGCTCTTCTCGCCGCGCACGCACTCCAGGTTGCTGGCTTCAAGCATGGCAAATTGTGCCTAACCCCGGCGCACAGGGGCTTGCGAAAGATCAAAAACGCGATTTTACCTGCTCGAAGGGCCCAAACGGAGCCGTATCTGCGCCAGCAGGCGGGCGGGATGCAGGGCTTCGGGATCGAGGCGCGGCCAATCCACGGCATCCAGGGTGTTCTTCACCAGCAGGCCGAGGTCGGTGTCGCCTTCCATCAGCAGGCGGCGGCTGAAGAACAGGGTGTCCGGATCTTCCTCGCGCAGGGCCAGGGCGATGAAGTCGCGCGTCGTGGCCGAGATCAGGAGGTCGGGCTTGCTGCTGCTGACGGCCGGGCGGAAGCCCGTTTCGCTCAGGGTGAACAGCAGGGTCAGGCCGCCGTCGGTGACGCGCAGGCAGACCAGCTTGCCGGTCAGCGGCTGCAAGGCCTCACGCGGCAGGATGCGGTCGAGGGCGAGGTTCAGCGCCGTGGTCAGTCCGAGGGTGGGCGGCAGCTGCGGCAGGCGCGCGTGCACCGCGCCGACGAAGCGCGGCAGGGTGAATTGCGGGATGCGCGCGCGGCGCAGGGTTTCGATCAGGTCCATGGCGGAAGTCTACCTGTCCGCCCTTCAGGCGGCAATCTGGTCGAGGCCGGGCTTGCCGTACCAGAAGCCGTTGCAGGGCTCGGCCAGGGCGAGTCCGGCCATGCGGCTGCGCGCTGCCGGCACGTCGAGCGTGCCTGCGATGCGGGCGCGGAAAATCCCCAGCAGTTCGGGCGTGTGCTGCGACTGCGGGCTGATGCGCAGGATGTCCACGCCCAGTTCGCGCAGCGCATCCACTTCGCCGATCAGGTTGTAGACCTTCGACGACTGCGTCTGGATGCCGTTCAGCGTGAGGAACTCCTCGCCCTCGCGCGTCCTGATGAGCAGTCCGTCGGGAAAATCGAGGCACTTGAACTGGCAGTCGTCCTTCTGCAGATTGAAGTGGCGGGCGGTGAAGCAGCGCGCCGAGAAGGCCAGCGGCATTCGCCCGTAGGCGAACACCTCGGTCTCCAGACCGGCCGGCCGGGCCGCCTGCAATTCGGCCAGCGTGGCCGCCGACATCTCGACCGGCATCACCCAGCGGGTTGCGCCGAGGCGCGCCATCATGGACAGGGTGGCGGCGTTGAAGATGTTGAGGAAGGGGCCGGCGACGAAGGGGCGCTGCTGGGCGGTTAGCACATGCACCGCGCCCATGTCGTTGGCCTCGATGGGGAAGTCCGTCTCTTCGGTGACGCGGCGCAGGGTCTTCAGGTCGGATTCGGATTCGATCAGCGTCTGCGTGCCGAGGACGGCCTGCTTACCGGCGGCGGCGAGTTTTTTCGCGATGTCCGCCCAGTCCTGCACGCGCAGTTCATGTCGGCGGGAGCAGACCGTCTCGCCGAGGTAGACGATGTCGACGGGCGCCTGTGCGATGGCGTCGTAGAAATCGAAGACCTGCTGGCGCGGCCAGTAGTAGAGCAATGGCCCCAACGCGAGCTTCATTGCGAGCGTTCCAGGGTGGCTAACTTCATTTCATTTCCATGGACGATAGTAAGCCCCGAGCGTATGCATGTTGCCCTCGGACACCTTGTTCAGCTCCGCCATCCAGGCCTCGCGCACCGAGAATCCCTGGCGATTGCGCAGCGCCGAATCGATCGCCTCGCGCCACACTTTCGTCACCTGCGCGACGTAGGCGGGGCTGCGCTGGCGGCCTTCGATTTTGATGGCCTTGACGCCGATCTCCATCAGCTTCGGCAGCAGCTCGAGGGTGTTGAGGCTGGTCGGCTCCTCGATGGCGTAGTAGGTCTCGTCGTTCACCTCGAAGCGGCCCTTGCACAGCGTCGGGTAGCCGGTCTTCTCG
>CAJPFL010000236.1 GCA_905339315.1 Rhodocyclaceae bacterium | reverse complement strand
CCTGCCGTCGACCGGGCGCCTGATCCACCTGGCGCCGCCGGCCGAGTCGCTCAACGTGCGCATCGACACCGGCGTCGAGGAGGGCGACGAGATCACGCCGCACTACGACCCGATGATCGCCAAGCTGATCGTCTGGGACGTGGACCGGGAGCGGGCGCTGGCGCGCATGCTGCAGTCGCTGGCGCAATACCGCGTCGTCGGCGTCAGCAGCAACGTCGACTTCCTCTCGCGCCTGGTGGCCTGCCCGGCCTTCGCCAACGCCGACCTCGACACCGGCCTCATCGAGCGCGAGCGCGCCTTCCTGTTTCCCGAGGGCGTCGAGGCGCCGGCCGAGGTGTTCCTCGTCGCCGCGCTGGCCGAGCTGCTGCGCGAGGAGGAGGCCGCCCGGACCGCCGCCGCCAGCGACCGCGACCCGCATTCGCCCTGGCACCTGCGCGACGGCTGGCGCCTCAACGCTTCTTTTCGCAGGCCGCTGCTGTTCCGCTTCGGCGAGGCCGAGAAGACCGTTTCAGTAAGCTATGCGCGCGGCGGCTACGAGCTGGAACTCGACGGCATCGGTACGGCGGCGCGTGGCGAGCGCACCGGCAACAGCACGCTGCGCATCGAGCTCGGCGGCATGCGCCTGCCGGCGACGGTGATCGCCGCGGGCGAGAAGCGCCACGTCTTCCTGCACGGCCGCGCCTGGCAACTGGCCTGCGTCGACCCGCTCTACCACGCCGGCGAAGGCGTCGGCGAGGGCGGCGGCCTCGCCGCGCCGATGCCGGGCAAGGTCATCGCCCTCATCGCCCGGCCGGGCAGCGAGGTCGAGCAGGGGGCGCCGCTGCTGATCCTCGAGGCGATGAAGATGGAGCACACCATCGCCGCGCCGGCGAAGGGATTGCTCAAGGCCTTCCGCTTCGGCGTCGGCGACTCGGTCGCCGAGGGCGCCGAGCTGGTGGACTTCGAACCGGCGAAGTGAGCGGAGCGACGGACATGGGCCTGCCGCAACGCGTGAAGATCGTCGAGGTCGGCCCGCGCGACGGGCTGCAGAACGAGCCTCAGCTCGTGCCGGCCGCCGTCAAGGTCGCGCTGATCGACCGCCTCGGCCAGGCCGGCCTGAAGGCCATCGAGGCCACCGCCTTCGTCTCGCCGAAGTGGGTGCCGCAGATGGGCGACGCCGCCGAAGTGATGGCCAGCCTGCCGCGCCGCCCGAACGTCACTTATCCGGTGCTGGTGCCGAACCTGAAGGGCTTCGAGCAGGCGCTCGCTGCCGGCGTCGGGGAGATCGCCGTCTTCGGCGCCGCCTCCGAGGCCTTCTCGCAGAAGAACATCAACTGCTCCATCGCCGAAAGCCTGGAACGCTTCCGCCCCGTCGCCGAGGCGGCGCGCAGCCACAACATCCGCGTGCGCGGCTATGTCTCCTGCGTGCTCGGTTGTCCCTACCAGGGCGAGGTGCGCCCGGCCGCCGTGGCCGAGGTGGCGGCGCGCCTGCTGGAAATGGGCTGCTACGAGGTCTCGCTCGGCGACACCATCGGCGTCGGCACGCCGGCCTCTGTTGCGCGCATGCTCGACGCGGTGGCGCTGCTGGTGCCGGTCGAGCGCCTCGCCGGCCACTACCACGACACCTGGGGCATGGCGCTCGCCAACATCTATGCCTCATTGGAGATGGACGTCGCCGTCTTCGACGCCTCCGTCGCCGGGCTCGGCGGCTGTCCCTACGCCGCCGGCGCCTCGGGCAACGTCGCCACCGAGGACGTGGTGTATCTCCTGCACGGCCTCGGCATCGAGACCGGCATCGACCTCGAGCGCCTGGTCGACGCCGGCGCATACATCTGCGCCGAGCTCGGCCGCGCGCCGTCCTCGAAGGTGGCGCGCGCCGTGCTGGCGAAACGGGCAAAGGCATGAGCGTGCCCTCGCCCTGCATCGACGTCTGCTGCATGGATGCAGCGAGCGGGCTCTGCGCGGGCTGCCTGCGCACGGGGGACGAGATCGCCGGCTGGGCCGCCGCGCCGGACGAGCAGAAGCTGCTCATCCTCGCCGCCATCGCCCGGCGCCGCGCATGCCGCGACGCCGCGCCCGAATCCCTGCGCGGCGACTGCGACGAATGAAAACCGCCGACTGGTACTTCGACTTCATCTCGCCCTTCGCCTACCTGCAATCCGAGCGGCTCGCCCGCTTCGACGGCAAGCTCGATATTCGGCCGGTGCCGCTGCTGTTCGCCGGCCTGCTCAAGCACTGGGGGCAGAAGGGCCCGGCCGAGATGGCGACGAAGCGCCGCTTCACCTATCGCCAGGTGCAGTGGCTGGCCGACCGCAACGGCATCCCCTTCCGCTT
>CAJPFL010000235.1 GCA_905339315.1 Rhodocyclaceae bacterium | reverse complement strand
CGGCACCTCGAAGTTGCCGGGGCGATTTACGTGACCGGAGACGGAGAACAGCTTGGTGCCGCCGTTGTTCGGCTTGCCCAGCTCGAGGAATTTCTCGCCGCCCTCGTTGATGATGTACGGCACCGAGGCGAAGGTCTCGGTGTTGTTGATGGTGGTCGGCTTGCCGTAGAGGCCGAAGCTGGCCGGGAACGGCGGCTTGAAGCGCGGCTGGCCCTTCTTGCCCTCGATGGATTCGAGCAGCGCGGTCTCCTCGCCGCAGATGTAGGCGCCGTAGCCGTGATGGGCCTGCAGCTCGAAGCTGAAGTCGGAGCCGAGGATGTTGTCGCCGAGCAGCTTGGCGGCACGCGCCTCTTCGAGGGCCTCCTCGAAACGCTTGTAGATGCCCCAGATCTCGCCGTGGATGTAGTTGTAGCCGCGCTGGCAGCCCATGGCGTAGCCGGCGATGATCATGCCCTCGATCACCATGTGCGGGTTCCAGCGCAGGATGTCGCGGTCCTTGAAGGTGCCCGGCTCGCCCTCGTCGGAATTGCAGACGACGTACTTGGCGCCGGGGAACTGGCGCGGCATGAAGCTCCACTTCAGGCCGGTCGGGAAGCCGGCGCCGCCGCGGCCGCGCAGCGAGGATTTCTTCAGCTCGCCGACGATCTGGTCGGCGGGGATCTTCTCGTTGATGATCTTCTTCAGCGCACTGTAGCCGCCGCGCCTGACGTACTCCGCGAGGCGCCAGCTGCGCTCGCCCTCTTCCGCGTCCAGGATGAAGCCGAGGGCGCCCATTACTTGCACTCCCCCAGCAGCCGGTCGATCTGCTCGGGCTGCATGAAGCTGCACATGCGGACGTTGTTCACCAGCATCACCGGCGCGTCGCCGCAGGCGCCCATGCACTCGCCTTCCTTCAGGGTGAACCTGCCGTCGGCCGTGGTCTCGTTGAAGCCGACGCCGAGCTTCTGCTTCAGGTAGTCGGCGGCATGCACGCCGCCGGACAGCGCGCACGGCAGGTTGGTGCACACGGTGATCTTGTACTGGCCGACCGGGGCGAGGTCGTACATGTTGTAGAAGCTCGCCACTTCATACACCGCCACCGGCGCCATGCCGAGGTAGCCGGCAACGTCCTCGATGGTCTCGGTGGACAGCCAGCCCTTCTCCATCTGGGCGATGGCGAGGGCCGCCATCACGGCGGATTGCTTCTGCTCCGCCGGGTACTTGGCGACTTCGCGGTCAATCTGTTGTTTGGATTCTTGGCTCAACATGATGTTATCGATCGGTGTCGCCCAGCACCAGGTCGATGGTGCCGATGATGGCCGTGGCGTCGGCGATCATGTGCCCCTTCGCCAGTTCGTCGGTGGCGGCGAGGTGGGCAAAGCCCGGCGAGCGCAGCTTGATGCGGTAGGGCTTGTTGCCACCGTCGGAGATGGCGTAGACGCCGAACTCGCCCTTCGGGTGCTCGATGGCGGCATAGGCCTCCCCCGGCGGCACGTGCATGCCCTCTGTGAACAGCTTGAAGTGGTGGATCAGGTCTTCCATGCCGGTCTTCATCTTCTCGCGCGGCGGCGGCGCCACCTTGTGGTTGTCGGTGATCACCGGGCCGGGGTTCTTGCGCAGCCAGTCGATGCACTGCCTGACGATGCGGTTGGCCTGGCGCATCTCCTCGATGCGCACCAGGTAGCGATCGTAGCAGTCGCCGTTGACGCCGACCGGCACGTCGAATTCCATGCGGTCGTACACCTCGTAGGGCTGTTTCCTGCGCAGGTCCCACTCGACGCCGGAGCCGCGCAGCATGGGGCCAGTGAAGCCGAGGGCCAGCGCCCGCTCGGGCGAGACCACGCCGACGCCGACGGTGCGCTGCTTCCAGATGCGGTTGTCGGTGAGCAGCGTCTCGTACTCGTCGACGTAGGTCGGAAAACGCTCGGTAAAGTCCTCGAGGAAATCGAGCAGCGAGCCCTGGCGCGCCTCGTTCAGGCGCTTGACCGTCTCGGCGTTCTTGAACTTGTTCTCGACGTACTGCGGCATGCGGTCGGGCAGGTCGCGATAGACGCCGCCCGGCCGGTAATAGGCCGCGTGCAGGCGGGCGCCGGAGACCGCCTCGTACACATCCATCAGGTCTTCGCGCTCGCGGAAGGTGTACAGCACCATGGTCATGGCGCCGATGTCGAGGGCGTGGGTGCCGATGTTGAGCAGGTGGTTGAGGATGCGCGTCACCTCGTCCATCATGACGCGGATGTACTGGGCGCGCAGCGGCACCTCGACGCCGAGCAGTTTCTCCACCGCCAGGACATAGGCGTGCTCGTTGCACATCATGGAAACGTAGTCGAGGCGGTCGAGGTAGGGAACGTTCTGCAGCCAGGTGCGGGTCTCGGCGAGCTTTTCGGTGCCGCGGTGCAGCAGGCCGATATGCGGGTCGGCGCGGACGATCACCTCGCCGTCGAGTTCCAGCACCAGGCGCAGCACGCCATGCGCGGCCGGATGCTGCGGGCCAAAATTGATCGTGTAATTGCGGATCTCAGCCATGGCCGACATCCCCGTAGCTGTCTTCGCGGATGACCCGTGGCGTGACCTCGCGCGGCTCGATGCTCACCGGCTGGTAGACGACGCGGCGCTGATCGGGGTCGTAGCGCATTTCGACGTGGCCGGAGATCGGGAAATCCTTGCGGAAGGGATGGCCGACGAAGCCGTAGTCGGTAAGGATGCGGCGCAGGTCGGGATGGCCCTCGAAATGGATGCCGAAGAGGTCGAAGGCCTCGCGCTCGTACCAGTTGGCGCTGTTCCACAGGCTGAACACCGAGGGCAGCACCGGGAAACCATCGTCCGGCGCGAAGACGCGCAGGCGCAGGCGCCAGTTCTTCGAGAGCGAACTCAGATGGCACACCGCGGCGAAGCAAGGGCCCTCCCAGGCGCCATCGCCATAGGCAGAGTAGTCGACGCCGGTCAGGTCGATCAGTTGCTCGAAGCGCAGGTCGGGATGGTCGCGCAGGATGCGCGCTGTCTCGATGTAGTGCGTTGCGGCCACTTCGAGTGTGACTTCGCCAATGACGGTCTTCAGGCTGACGATGCGGTCGCCGAGGACGTTCTGCAGGTTCTGGCAAAGGGCTTCCAGCTTGGCGCTCATGTTATCGGCGACTGTGTTCTCAGCGGGCTATGGTGGAGGTGCGCTTGATCTTGTTCTGCAGCTGGATGAGCCCGTAGAGCAGCGCTTCGGCGGTCGGCGGGCAGCCCGGCACATAGACATCCACCGGCACGATGCGGTCGCAGCCGCGCACGACGGAGTAGGAATAATGGTAGTAGCCGCCGCCATTGGCGCAGGAGCCCATCGACACCACCCAGCGCGGCTCGGCCATCTGGTCGTACACCTTGCGCAGGGCCGGCGCCATCTTGTTGGTGAGCGTGCCGGCGACGATCATCACGTCGGACTGGCGCGGGCTGGGGCGGAAGACGATGCCGAAGCGGTCGAGGTCGTAGCGCGAGCAGCCGGCATGGATCATCTCGACGGCGCAACAGGCCAGGCCGAAGGTCATCGGCCACATCGAGCCGGTGCGCGTCCAGTTGATAACCGTATCGAGGGTGGTGGTGACGAAGCCTTTTTCCAGTACGCCTTCGATGCTCACAGCCCGCTCACTCCCAGTCCAGCGCGCCCTTGGCCCAGGCGTAGACGTAGCCGATGGCCAGGATGCCGATGAAGACCATCATCTCGATGAAGCCGAACATCCGCATGCTGTCCGAGGCGACGATGTCCTTGAAGATCACCGCCCAGGGAAAAAGGAAGGCGATCTCCAGGTCGAACAGGATGAAGATGATGGCGATCAGGTAGAAGCGCACGTCGAACTTCATGCGCGCGTCCTCAAAGGCCTCGAAGCCGCATTCGAAGGGGGACAGCTTTTCGCTGTCGGGACGGTTCGGGGCAACGAGCCAGCCGAGGAGGATGGGGGCACACCCGAAGGCCAGGCCGACGAGTATGAAAACGAGGACAGGAAAGTAGTTTTCCAACATAGTCAGCGCGGAAGGTCTTTCCAACCATTCCGCCGAGCCCTTCGTGTTCCTGCTGCAAACAAACCCGCACAAGGCGGGCCTCGGAGGATTTAGTTCCGGCATATCTGCCTGCTCTCGGCAGGCAATAGCCTTCACTGAAACTTCGATTTCTGGTGCCGACGGTGAGACTCGAACTCACACGGCTTTCGCCACTACCCCCTCAAGATAGCGTGTCTACCAATTTCACCACGTCGGCATTCAATCTGAAGTTCCGCCAAACAGTACGTGGCAGAACCACTAAATTCTTATGACGACGCAAAAAGAAATTATACCTGCTTTTTGCATCGCAGCATTATCTTTACTTCGGAATATCCTTCGCTTTCGAATCGGTACCGGCCGCTGGCTGCGCCGGCGCCTGTTCGACCGGCACCGCCGGCTGGGGCTTGACCTGCTCCATGACGCTGGCAGGCGCCTGCGTGCGATTCGTCGCGATATAGCTCAAGCCCAGGCTGGTCAGAAAAAATACCGTTGCCAGAACCGCCGTCGTGCGGCTGAGGAAATTGGCCGAGCCGGTGGCGCCGAACAGGCTGCCGGAAGCGCCGCCGCCGAAAGCCGCGCCCATATCGGCGCCCTTGCCATGCTGCAGCAGGACCAGGCCGATAACGGTGGCGCCCACCAGGATGTGCACCGTGAGGAGCAGGGGAAACAGAATGCCGTCCATTGCCAATCCGATCGTTGAGTTAACCTGCCGCCTGGCAGATTGCCAGGAAATCCTGCGCCACAAGCGAGGCGCCGCCGATCAGGCCGCCGTCGATGTCGGCCATGCCGAACAACTCGGAGGCGTTCTGCGGCTTGACGCTGCCGCCGTAGAGAATCTGCAGCCGCTGCGCCAGGGCTGCATCGCTCTTCGCCATGCGCTGGCGGATAAAGGCATGCACCTCCTGGGCCTGCTGCGGCGTGGCCGTGCGTCCGGTGCCGATGGCCCATACCGGTTCATAGGCGATGACGGCGCTGGCGAAGCCGTTCATGCCGGCCACCTGCGTCACCGCGTCGAGCTGGGCGGCGATGACTTGTTCTGTCACATTGCCCTCCCGCTGTTCGAGCGTCTCGCCGAGACAGAGAATCGGCGCCAGTCCGCCCTGCACCGCCGCGACGAACTTCGCCGCCACGGTTTCATTGCTCTCGCCGTACAGGCTGCGCCGCTCGGAATGGCCGACGATGACGTAGCGGCAGCCGAAATCGGCCAGCATGGCAGCGCTGGTTTCGCCGGTATAGGCGCCCTGGGCATGCTCCGACAGAGTCTGCGCGCCCCAGGCAATGGCCGTACCTTTCAGCAGTTCCTGCGTCTGGGCCAGGTAGGGAAAAGGCACGCAAACGGCACAATCGGCCTTGCCGCCCTTGCCGATGGCGTGCGCGAGGCTTTGCAGCAGATCGCGATTGCGCGCGAGGCCGCCGTACATCTTCCAGTTGCCCGCCACAAGCTTGCGCCGCATGATTCCCAGCCGTCCCCGTCTGTCTGTCAAAAGCCTGAGATTTTAACGTCTGGGCACTTGGCGGTCAAATGAAACACCGCTCAGGCGGTTGCAGGCGGCACGCGCAGCCAGAAGGTCACCGGACCGTCATTGGTCAGGCTGACCTGCATGTCGGCGCCGAAACGCCCGCTTGCGCTGCCGGGGTGGGTTGCGGTCGCACGGGACACCAGAAAGTCGAAGAGCCGCCGGCCCTCCTCGGGCGGTGCGGCGGGGGTAAAACTTGGACGATTGCCGCTGCTGGTGTCGGCGGCGAGCGTGAATTGCGGCACCAGCAGGAGTCCGCCGTAAATGTCGCGCAGACTCAGGTTCATCTTGCCCAGCGCATCATGAAAGACCCGGTAATTGAGCAGGCGCTCGAGCAGCCGCACGGCGCTCGCTTCGTCGTCGCCTCGCTCGGCGCAGACCAGCACCAGCAGGCCGCGCCCGATGGCACCGACAGTCTCGACGCCGATATCGACGCGCGCCGAGGAAACGCGCTGCAACAGGCCGATCACGCCGCCACGCGCTGCACGACGTCGGCGATGCCTTTTGCCAGATTAGCCACCTGCTGCGCCTCGCGGCCCTCGACCATCACGCGCAACAGCGGTTCGGTGCCGGAGGCGCGCAACAGCACGCGGCCGCTGTCGCCGAGCTCCTTCTCCGCGGCCAGGCGCGCAGATTCGATTTCCGGCCGGCCCTGCCAGTCGAAGCCGCTGGGAAGCTTTACATTCACCAGTGTCTGCGGATAGAGCTTCAGGTCGGCACACGCCTGATCGAGGGCGGCATGCTGCAACTGCAGCGCCGCGAGCACCTGCAAGGCCGAGACGATGCCGTCGCCGGTGGTATGGCGGTCGAGGCAAATGATGTGGCCGGAATTTTCGCCTCCCAGCTTCCAGCCGCGTTCGATCAGCGTCTCCAGAACATAGCGGTCGCCGACCCGGGCGCGCACGACGGGAACACCGAGTTTCGCCAGGGCATGCTCCATGCCGAGATTGGTCATGAGCGTGCCCACCACCCCGGCCAGGCCGCCGTTCGCCAGGCGCTGGCGGGCGATGACATACAGCATCTGGTCGCCGTCGTAGAGCCGGCCCTTCGCGTCGACCATCATGGCGCGGTCGCCGTCGCCGTCGAGCGCGATGCCGAGGTCGGCGCCCCGTGCCACCACCGACTGCCGCAGGGATTGCGGCGAGGTTGCGCCCACCTGGTCGTTGATGTTGAGGCCGTTCGGCTCGGCGCCGATGGCATGCACCTCGGCGCCGAGCTCATGGAACACCTTCGGAGCAATGTGGTAGGCCGCGCCGTGGGCGCAGTCGACCACGATCTTCATGCCGCGCAGGTCGAGTTCGGCCGGGAAGGTGCTCTTGCAGAATTCGATGTAGCGGCCGGCGGCATCGTCGACGCGGCGCGCCTTGCCGAGCCGGGCCGAAGCGGCACAGCCCATCGGTTGCTCGAGCCGCGACTCGATCTCGGCCTCCACCGCATCGGGCAGCTTGGTGCCGCCGGCGGAGAAGAACTTGATGCCGTTGTCGGGGTAGGGATTGTGCGAGGCCGAGATCACCACCCCGGCCTGCAGCCGCAGCGCACGGGTCAGGTAGGCAATGGCCGGCGTCGGCAGCGGGCCGGTCAGCATGACGTCCACACCGGCCGCGGCAAAACCGGCCTCCAGCGCCGCCTCGAGCATGTAGCCGGAAATGCGCGTGTCCTTGCCGATCAGCACCGCCGGATGCTCGCCCGCCGGCAAATGCTCGCGCGCCACCAGGGTGGTGCCGGCAGCGTAGCCCAGGCGCATGACGAACTCCGGCGTGATGGGCGCCTCGCCCACCGTGCCGCGCACGCCATCCGTGCCGAAATATTTGCGTCCCATGCCTACTCCTGATTATCGACGGCCGTCCACACGGCCAGGGCATCCTTCGTTGCTGCCACGTCATGCACGCGCAGGATTCTAGCCCCATTCCGCGCAGCGAGGAGTGCCGCTGCCACGCTCGCCGTGTCGCGCAGGCTGACTTTTCGCCCGGTGATCTCGCCCAGCATCGACTTGCGCGACAGGCCTGCCAGGACGCAGGCGCCCAGGTCGCAAAAGCGACCGAGCTGCCGCAGCAGGGCCAGGTTGTGTGCCAGCCGCTTACCGAAGCCGAAACCGGGATCGACGATGATGCGCTCCGTGGGCATGCCTGCCGCCTGCGCCGCGGCCACCCGCTGCGCCAGGAAGTCGCGTACTTCCGCCACCACGTCACCGTAGCGGGGATCGGCCTGCATGGTGCCCGGCCCGCCCTGCATGTGCATCAGGCAGACGGCCGCCCCCGATTCTGCCGCCGCCGCCAGCGCTCCGGGTGCCCGCAGGGCGGCGATATCGTTGATGATGGCAGCCCCGGCCGCCACGGCTCGGCGCATCACTTCGGGCTTCACCGTATCGACCGATATCGGGATGCCGTCGGCGGCCAGCGCCTCGATCACCGGCAGGACGCGGCGCAACTCCTCTTCCGCGGAAACCGCTTGCGCGCCCGGGCGCGAGGACTCGCCGCCGATATCGAGTATGTCGGCGCCCTCCTGCAGCAGCTGCCTGCCATGCGCAACGGCCCGCGCCGTATCGAAATGGCGGCCGCCATCCGAGAACGAATCGGGGGTGACATTGACGATGCCCATGACAAGTGGGCGCTCGAGGGACAGGCGGTATTTGCCGCAAGCGAGGTAGGCAGCCATAAAAAAGCCGGACCGGTTGCCCGATCCGGCCCCTTGCACGTCAGGCCGGGTTACGCCGGCGCAGCCGCGTTGGGCGCAGCGCCCGGCGAATTGTCTGCCGGCGTGCTGGCCGGCGGCGCGCTGCGCTTCGGCTCGCGCGGCGGCTTGCCGGCCATGATGTCGTTGAGCTGGTCGGCATCCAGCGTCTCCCACTCCAGCAAGGCCTGGGTCATGGTCTCGACCTTGTCGCGGTTCTCCTCGATCAGGCGCCGTGCCAGGGCATACTGCCCGTCGATGATGCGGCGGATCTCGGCGTCGACCTGCTGCATGGTCGCTTCCGACACGTTCTTGTGCGTGGTGATGGATCGGCCGAGAAAGACCTCGCCCTCGTTCTCGCCATAGACCATCGGGCCAAGGGCGTCGGACATGCCCCACTGCGTCACCATGCGGCGGGCGATGTCGGTGGCGCGCTCGAAATCGTTCGAGGCGCCGGTCGTCATCTGATTCATGAAAATCTCTTCGGCAATGCGTCCGCCGAAGAGCACGGCGATGGTGTTGAGCAGGCGCTCGCGATCCTGGCTGTAGCGGTCGGCTTCGGGCAACTGCATGGTGACGCCCAGGGCGCGGCCCCGCGGAATGATGGTGACCTTGTGCACCGGATCGGTCTTCGGCAGCAGCTTGGCGACCACCACGTGGCCCGACTCGTGATAGGCGGTGTTCCTGCGCTCCTCCTCCGGCATGACCATGGAACGGCGCTCGGCGCCCATCATGATCTTGTCCTTGGCACGCTCGAAGTCTTCCATGTCGACCAGGCGCTTGTTGCCACGCGCGGCGAACAGCGCCGCCTCGTTCACGAGATTGGCCAGATCGGCGCCGGAGAAGCCTGGCGTGCCGCGGGCGATGATGTCGGCCTTGACGTCGGGGGCGATCGGCACCTTGCGCATGTGCACCATGAGGATCTGCTCGCGGCCGCGGATATCGGGCAGAGGCACCACCACCTGGCGGTCGAAACGACCCGGCCGCAGCAGCGCCGGGTCGAGCACGTCGGGGCGGTTGGTGGCGGCGATGACGATGACGCCCGCCGTGCCCTCGAAGCCGTCCATCTCGACCAGCAGCTGGTTCAGCGTCTGCTCGCGCTCGTCGTTGCCGCCTCCCAGCCCGGCGCCGCGCTGGCGCCCGACGGCGTCGATCTCGTCGATGAAAATGATGCACGGCGCACTCTTCTTGGCCTGTTCGAACATGTCGCGCACCCGTGCGGCACCGACGCCGACGAACATTTCGACGAAATCGGAACCGGAGATGCTGTAGAAGGGCACCTTTGCCTCGCCGGCGATGGCCTTCGCCAGCAGCGTCTTGCCGGTACCGGGGGAGCCAACCATCAGCACGCCGCGCGGAATACGCCCGCCCAGCTTCTGGAACTTGCTAGGGTCGCGCAGGAATTCGACCAGTTCGGCGACTTCCTCCTTGGCCTCGTCGCAGCCGGCGACGTCGGCGAAGGTAATGGTGTTGGTCGATTCATCAAGAATGCGCGCGCGCGACTTGCCGAAGGAAAAGGCACCGCCCTTGCCGCCGCCCTGCATCTGGCGCATGAAGAATATCCAGACCCCGATCAGCAGCAGCATCGGGAACCAGGAAACGAACAGGTTCATGAGGAAGGACTGCTCCTCGTCGGGCTTGGCCACGACCTTGACGTTGTTCTTGAGCAGGTCGCTCACCATCCACAGGTCGGCCGGGGCGTAGGAGATGATCCTCTTGCCTTCATTCGTGGTCGCCTCGAGTGTGCGCCCCTGGATCACCACCTTGGCGATGCGCCCGGCCTTCACCTCGTCGAGGAACTGGGAGTATTCAAGCGTGTTCTGCGCCACCTGGCGCGTGCCGAACTGGTTGAAAACGGTCATCAGCACGACGCCGATCACCAGCCAGATTGCGAGATTCTTGAAAAGATTGTTCAAACGGCTCCTCTATGGCCCGTCAGGGGCCCGACAAACAATACGACCGATGCATTCTAAGACCGTTCCCTGCCCGGTGCAAACCGTAGAAAGGCCGGGATTACCCCTCCCGTGAATGGGGGCGGCAGCCGAGGCCCAGCAGATACACCTCGCTGCTCCGGTCACGAGAGGATTTCGGCTTGCGCACGACCACCTTGTCAAAGGCCGCGGCCATCGCCTTGCGGAAGGCATCGAAGCCTGCGCCCTGGAAAGTCTTCACCAGAAAATTGCCCCCCGGCTTCAAATGTCGTCCGGCGAATTCCAGCGCCAGCTCGGACAGATGCTCTGAGCGGGCCTGGTCCGTCACGGCGATACCACTCATGTTGGGGGCCATGTCGGAAATCACAAGATCAACCGGCTGGCCGTCGAGCCGCAAAGTCAGTGCCGCCAGCACGGCATCCTCGCGAAAGTCTCCCAGCGTGAACTCCACCCCGGCCAGCGGCGCCATCTCCAGCAGGTCGAGGGCCAGTACCCGGCCGCGCCTGCCGACTCGCGCCACTGCCACCTGCGACCAGCTGCCGGGGGCAGCGCCCAGATCCACCACCAGCATGCCTGGCTTGAGCAGATGGTCCTTGTCGTCGATTTCCATCAGCTTGAAGGCGGCACGCGAGCGCCAGCCTTCCATCCTGGCCCGCTGGACGTAGGGGTCGGTGACATGCTCGCGCATCCAGGCCTTGCTGGTCTTGTGCTTCTTCACCGCGTAAAATTCGCCAATGATGATCGAAATGACTTCACTGCAACGCCGCGCCCTGCGCGCACGCGCCCACAGCCTGCACCCGGTTGCCAGCATCAGCCAGAAAGGCCTCAGCGACGCAGTCCTTGCCGAGATCGACCGCGGACTGAAGGCGCATGAACTCATCAAGGTGCGCGTCTATGGCGTCGAGCGCAGCGAGCGCGAGACGCTGCTCGCCGCAATCTGCATCCGCCTGGAAGCCGCCCCCGTACAGCACATCGGTAACATCCTGGTGGTCTATCGCGCCAACCCTGAGGCGCCGGCGAAACCCGCAAAGCCGGCCAGGGAAACCGCCTCGCGCACCCAGCCAAAACCGCCCGCCCGCGCGGCTTCGCCGCGACAGCGCCTGAAAAAATAGCTCAGCGCTCCCGTCCCTGCAACAGCACCAGGACCGCCCCCAGCAGGCTTTGCAGCACGTAGAGGCCGCCGGCGACGCCATGCCAGGCGGCGAAACGGCTTCTTACCGCGCTTTCCATGACGCTGTTGGGCCAGGCCTGGGCTTTCAGCTGGGCGAGGATCGGCTGTATGCCGAAATGGCCCACGAGTGTCAGCGCCAGCATCGCCAGCACCAGCCAGAACGCTCCAGACCTGAGCACGGACTTGCCTCGTCGCAGCGAAAGATATGCCATCGAATAGGCTGCGCAGGCGATGCCCACCCAGGCAATGAGGCCAAACAGGTTGCCCGCCACTTCGCCGGCGAGGACACGGTCCTTCAGCGAGGCGAACAGCGCGGGAGCGGCCATGAAGCCGATGGCCCAAAGCCCGCCGACCCACAGGGTAACGGCAAGGGCATAGAGGCTTTCCGACAAGCGGCGCACGAATGCCTGCATCTGGGTCCGGGGTACGGGAAGCGTCAGAGGTAACGGACGTCGAGGACTTCGTACTCGCGCGTACCGCCGGGTGCCTTCACCTCGGCGATGTCGCCGGCGTACTTGCCGATGAGGGCGCGCGCGATGGGCGAGGAAATGGAGATCTTGCTGTTCTTCAGGTCGGCCTCGTCGTCGCCGACGATCTGGTAGGTGACCTTGTTGCCGCTTTCCTGGTCTTCAAGGTCGACCGTGGCACCGAAGACGCAACGGCCATCGGCATCCAGCAACTGGGGGTCGATGATCTGCGCATTGCCCAGCTTGCCCTCGATTTCCTGGATGCGCCCCTCGATGAAGCTCTGGCGCTCGCGGGCGGCGGCGTACTCGGCGTTCTCGGACAAGTCGCCGTGGGCGCGCGCCTCGGCGATGGCCGCGACGACATTCGGACGGTCGACCGTCTTCAGGCGGTGCAGTTCCTGCCGCAACATCTCCGCTCCCGCCTTGGTGATGGGTACCTTGCTCATGTAGCTATCTTATCTCGGCGTGCAGCGCCTGCAAGGAGTAGGTTTCCAGTTCGGCCAAGTGGCGCAAGCCGGCGCAGGCGGCGCGGGCGCCCTCGATGGTCGTGTACAGGGTGACGCGCTGGGCCAGCGCGCTGGTGCGGATGGAACGCGAATCGGCGATGGCCTGGCGCTTCTCCTCGACCGTGTTGATGATCAGCACCATCTCGTTGTTCTTGATCATATCCACGATGTGCGGCCGGCCCTCGGCGACCTTGTTGACCACCGTCACTTTGAGGCCGGCGGCCTCGATGGCCGCACCGGTGCCGCGCGTGGCGATCAGCGCAAAGCCGAGATCGGCCAGGTCCCGCGCCACCTCGATCGCCTTGGCACGATCCTGCTCCTTGACCGAAATGAATACCTTGCCGGACTTGGGCAGCCTGGTGCCGCCGGCCAGCTGGGACTTGACGAAGGCCTCGGCAAATGTGCGGCCGACGCCCATCACCTCGCCGGTGGACTTCATTTCCGGCCCGAGGATGGTGTCGACGCCAGGGAACTTGACGAAGGGGAACACCGCTTCCTTGACCGAATAATAGGGCGGCACGATCTCGCGCGTGACGCCCTGCTCGGCCAGCGAACGGCCGGCCATGCAGCGCGCCGCCACCTTGGCCAGTTGCAGGCCCGTCGCTTTCGATACGAAGGGCACGGTGCGCGAGGCGCGCGGATTCACTTCAAGCACGTAGACCGTACCGTCCTGGATGGCGAATTGCACGTTCATGAGCCCGACGACGTTGAGGGCCTTCGCCATCTGCTCGGTCTGGCGGCGCAACTCGTCCTGGGTTTCCTTCGACAGCGTATAGGGCGGCAGCGAGCAGGCGGAATCGCCGGAATGCACGCCGGCCTGCTCGATGTGCTGCATGATGCCGCCGATGATCACCTGCCTGCCGTCGGACAGCGCGTCGACGTCCACCTCGGTGGCGTCGTTGAGGAAGCGGTCGAGCAGCACCGGCGAGTCGTTGGAGACCTTGATGGCATCGCGCATGTAGCGCTCGAGGTCCTTCTGCTCGTGCACGATCTCCATGGCACGGCCGCCCAGCACGTAGCTCGGGCGCACCACCAGCGGATAGCCGATCTCGGCGGCGAGGCGGATGGCGTCCTCCTCCGTGCGCGCCGTGCGATTGGGCGGCTGCTTGAGGCCGAGCTCGTGCAGCAGCTTCTGGAAGCGCTCGCGGTCCTCGGCGGCGTCGATCATGTCCGGGCTGGTGCCGATGATGGGCACGCCGTTGGCTTCCAGGTCCTGCGCGCGCTTCAGCGGCGTCTGGCCGCCGAACTGGACGATGACGCCGGTCGGCTGCTCGACGTTGACGATCTCGAGGATGTCCTCCAGCGACAGCGGCTCGAAATACAGGCGATCCGATGTGTCGTAGTCGGTCGACACCGTCTCCGGGTTGCAGTTGACCATGATGGTCTCGTAGCCGTCCTCGCGCATGGCCAGCGCCGCATGCACGCAACAGTAGTCGAACTCGATGCCCTGGCCGATGCGGTTGGGACCGCCGCCCAGCACCATGATCTTCCTGCGGGAGGTCGGATTGGCCTCGCATTCCTCCTCGTAGGTGGAATACAGGTAGGCGGTGTGGGTGGCAAACTCGGCGGCGCAGGTGTCGACGCGCTTGAACACCGGCCGCACGTTCAGCGCATGGCGGTGCATGCGCACGGCGGTTTCCGTGGTATCGAGCAGCTTCGCCAGGCGCCGGTCGGAGAAACCCTTGCGCTTCAGGCGGCGCATTTCGTCGGCGTCGAGGTCGTGCAGTTTCTGCCCGCCCAGCGCCGCTTCCTCGCGCACGATATCCTCGATTTGCACGAGGAACCAGGGGTCGATCTTCGTCAGCTGGAACGCCTTTTCCAGGCTCATGCCGTCGCGGAAGGCCTGGCCGAGATACCACATGCGCTCGGCGCCGGGATTGGCGAGTTCCTGCTCGATGACGTCCTCGTCGGCTTCGATTTCGTCGAGGCCGTAGACGCTGGTTTCCAGCCCGCGCAGGGCTTTCTGCAGGGATTCCTGGAAGGTGCGGCCGATGGCCATCACCTCGCCCACCGACTTCATCTGGGTGGTCAGGCGGTCGTTGGCCTGGGGGAACTTCTCGAAGGCGAAGCGCGGCACCTTGGTGACGACATAGTCGATCGACGGTTCGAACGATGCCGGCGTGGCGCCGCCGGTGATCTCGTTGCGCAGTTCGTCCAGGGTGAAGCCCACTGCGAGCTTGGCCGCCACCTTGGCGATGGGAAAGCCCGTCGCCTTCGAAGCCAGCGCCGAGGAGCGCGAGACGCGCGGATTCATCTCGATGACGATCATGCGGCCATCGGCCGGATTGATGGCGAACTGCACGTTGGAGCCGCCGGTGTCGACGCCGATCTCGCGCAGCACGGCGATCGAGGCGTTGCGCATGATCTGGTATTCCTTGTCCGTCAGCGTCTGCGACGGCGCCACGGTGATCGAGTCGCCGGTATGCACGCCCATCGGATCGAGGTTCTCGATGGAGCAGACGATGATGCAGTTGTCCTTGCGGTCGCGGACCACCTCCATCTCGAACTCCTTCCAGCCGATCAGCGACTCCTCGATGAGCAGCTCCTTGGTCGGGCTGGCCTCGAGGCCGCGCTCGCAGATGGTGACGAACTCTTCGCGGTTGTAGGCGATGCCGCCGCCGCTGCCGCCCATGGTGAAGGACGGGCGGATGATGGACGGGAAGCCGAGGGCGGCCTGCACCTGCAGCGCCTCCTCCATGCTGTGGGCGATGGCGGAACGTGCCGAGCCCAATCCGATCCGGGTCATCGCCGCCTTGAACTTCTCGCGGTCCTCGGCCTTGTCGATGGCCTCGCGCGAGGCGCCGATCATCTCGACGCCGTATTTCTCCAGCACGCCGTGGCGGGCCAGGTCGAGGGCGCAGTTGAGCGCCGTCTGGCCGCCCATCGTCGGCAGCAGCGCGTCGGGACGCTCCCTGGCGATGATCTTCTCGATCACCGTCCAGTGGATCGGCTCGATGTAGGTGACGTCGGCCATCTCCGGGTCGGTCATGATCGTCGCCGGGTTTGAATTCACCAGGACGACCTTGTAGCCCTCTTCGCGCAGCGCCTTGCAGGCCTGGGCGCCGGAATAGTCGAACTCGCAGGCCTGGCCGATGATGATCGGGCCGGCGCCGATAATGAGGATGCTGTGGATGTCGGTGCGCTTAGGCATGTTGCGCCCCTTTTTCCTGCATCAGCTTGATGAAGCGGTCGAACAGATAGGAAACGTCGTGCGGGCCGGGGCTGGCCTCGGGATGGCCCTGGAAGCAGAAGGCCGGCACGTCGGTACGCGCCAGGCCCTGAAGGCTGCCGTCGAAGAGCGAGACGTGGGTCACGCGCAGGTTGGCCGGCAGCGTGTCCGCATCGACGGCGAAGCCGTGGTTCTGGCTGGTGATCAGCACCTGGCTGGTGTCGAGGTCCTTCACCGGATGGTTGGCGCCGTGGTGGCCGAACTTCATTTTCACCGTCTTCGCGCCGGAAGCCAGGCCCATCAGCTGGTGGCCGAGGCAGATGCCGAAGGTCGGGATGCCGCGGGCGAGGATCTCACGGATGGCGGCAATGGCGTAGTCGCAGGGCTCGGGATCGCCGGGGCCGTTGGAGAGGAACACCCCGTCCGGATTCAGCGCCAGCGCCTCCGCCGCCGGCGCCTCGGCCGGCAGCACAGTCACGCGGCAGCCGCGCGAAGCCAGCATGCGCAGGATGTTGCGCTTGACGCCATAGTCGTAGGCGACGACATGGAGGCGCGAAGACTCCGGCGTGACATGGCCCTTGCCGAGCGCCCATTCGCCTTCGCTCCAGGCATAGGACCTGTCGGTGCTCACCACCTTGGCCAGATCCATGCCGGCCAGGCCGGGGAAGCGCCGTGCTGCGGAGACTGACTTTTCCTCGTCGATCTCGCCGCTCATGAGGCAGCCGTTCTGCGCGCCCTTCTCGCGCAGGATGCGCGTCAGCTTGCGCGTGTCGATGCCGGCGATGGCGACGACGTTCTCGGCCTTCAGGTAATCGGACAAGGACTGCTCGGAGCGGAAATTCGAGGCCACCAGCGGCAGATCGCGGATCACCAGGCCGGCAGCATGCACTTTGGCCGCCTCGCAATCCTCGCGATTGATGCCCGTGTTGCCGATATGGGGATAGGTCAGGGTGACGATCTGCCGGCAGTAGG
The DNA here is from genome assembly GCA_905339315.1 of Rhodocyclaceae bacterium. Classification (GTDB taxonomy): domain Bacteria; phylum Pseudomonadota; class Gammaproteobacteria; order Burkholderiales; family Rhodocyclaceae; genus Desulfobacillus. The sequence continues at coordinate 6,749 of CAJPFL010000235.1, read as the reverse complement.
AGGGATCGGTGAGGATTTCCTGGTAGCCGGTCATGGCGGTGTTGAACACCACCTCGCCGACACTGGAACCCGTGGCCCCGATGCCGATTCCGCGAAATACCGTCCCATCCGCTAAGGCGAGGATGGCTTTCGGAAAATCAGACACTTAGGCACTCCTGTCGGCACTGCGCAGGCATGCCGGGACAACTCACGGGCCATGCTGCGGATTGTTGTAGATATGCGAAGCGGGTCAGGCGTGCAGCCTGTCCCGCTAGGATAAAACTTTCGAATTTTACCTTAGGAAGCGCTCGCTCTGCAAACCCGCGAGGCCCGCTCAGCGCAGCCCCAATGAGGGCATGTGGCTCCGACCGCAGCGAAGCTGCTTCACCTGCCTGCGGCAGATGAGCCTCCACCCATGCCCTCCGCCTGGCGCTGCTAGCGCAGCCCCAGGACGTCCTGCATGTCGTACAGGCCGTTGCGCTTTCCGGCGAGGAAGCGGGCGGCGCGCAGGCTGCCCAGCGCATAGGGCATGCGTGAAGCGGCCTTGTGGGTGATCTCGACGCGCTCGCCGGTACCGGCGAAGAGCACGGTATGGTCGCCGACGATATCGCCGCCGCGCACCGTGGCGAAGCCGATGGTGGACGGATCACGCTCCCCGGTGACGCCCTCGCGGCCATAGACGGCGCACTTTGAGAGGTCGCGGCCGAGCGCTTCGGCCACCACCTCGCCCATGCGCAGAGCCGTGCCGGAAGGGGCATCGACCTTGTGGCGATGATGCGCCTCGATGACCTCGATGTCGTAGCCCTGGCTGAGCACGCGGGAAGCGGTGTCGAGCAGCTTGAAGACCAGGTTCACGCCGACGGCCATGTTCGGTGCGAAAACAACGGGAATGCTGTGCGCGGCATCCTGGATAAGCAGTTTCTGCTCGGTTTCCAGGCCGGTGGTACCGATGACCATGGCCACGCCGCGCTTGTGGCAGCTAGCCAAATGCGCCAGCGTGCCGGCGGGCCGGGTAAAGTCGATGAGGCAGTCGGCATTCGCCAGGGCGGAATCGAAGTCGTCCGTGATGGTGACGCCGCAGGGCGCGCCGACGAGCTCGCCGGCATCCTTGCCGAGGAAGGGGCTGCCCGCCTGATCGAGCGCTGCAGCCAGTTGCATGTCACCGGCGTTCAGCACGGCCTCGATGAGGCTGCGACCCATGCGGCCGGAACTGCCGGCAATCGCGATTCTCATGGTTTCGTCCGATTGAAAAGCTATTGCTTTTGCGCGCCTTGCGCAGCCGCTTCGGGTTTTTCGCCACTTTCGGGCTTTTTCGGGGGAGCGTCGGGCGCGATCTCGATGACGCGGCTACGCGCGCCTGCGGCGGCTTGCGCCTCGACCCCGGCATCGCCCGGCTCGGCCCCAACCACGTCGCCGGCAACCCGAACCAGTTTATGGTCTGCGAAAAAGACCGTGAAGCGGCGCTGCTGCACCTCGCCCCGTCCGGGCTTGAATCTGTAAATGTAATCCCAGCGCTCGGCATGGAAGATATCCGCCACGAGCGGCGTGCCGAGAATGAAGCGGACCTGATCCCGGGTCATGCCCGGCTTCAGCTGGGCGACCATTTCCTGCGTGATGTAGTTGCCCTGGCGGATATCGATGCGATACGGCGTAATGGCGGTTGCCACGTCGGGTACTTGCACGTTCGAGCAGGCCGTTAGCGGCAGCAGGACTGGGAGGTAGCGCAGGAATCTCATGCGGAATCGAGGGCCGGGAATTAATTCTCAACGAACGCGCAAGACTATATCATATCCACCGTTTCCCTCTTGCCCTGCGGCCATCATGAGCAATTCACAAGACCTGAAAAGCATGGGTCTCAAGGCGACTTTCCCGCGCCTGAAGATTCTCGACCTGTTCCAGAAGGCCCAGGCCGACACGGGCAGTCGCCACATGACGGCCGAGGACGTCTATCGCGCGCTGATCGCCGAAGACATGGATATCGGCCTGGCCACGGTGTATCGCGTGCTGACGCAGTTCGAACAGGCTGGCCTGCTGGAGCGGCACTATTTCGAGTCCGGCAAGGCAGTATTCGAGCTGAATGAGGGCAAGCACCACGATCACCTCGTCTGCCTGCAATGCGGCAAGGTCGAGGAGTTCTACGATGCCGAAATCGAGAAGCGCCAGAACAAGATCGCCAAGGAACGCGGGTTCCAGGTAAACGAGCACGCCCTCTATCTCTACGTCGACTGCGTCAAGCCGAACTGCCCCAACAAAAAGCAGGATCGCTGATCCTGCAGACATTGCCGCAATGGAAGCCTTCCTGACGTCGGCGGTGCTCGTCGCGCTGGCTGAGATCGGCGATAAAACCCAGCTGCTGTCCTTCGTGCTTGCCGCGCGACTCAGGAAACCGGGGGCGATCATCATGGGCATTTTCGTCGCCACGCTCCTCAACCATGCGCTGGCCGGCTCGGTCGGCGTCTGGCTGGCGACGCTGATATCCCCGCAGGTGCTGCCCTGGGCGACGGGGCTGCTCTTCGTCGGCTTCGGCCTGTGGGCCCTGCATCCGGATGCGCTCGACGACGATCCCAAGCTGCATCGGGCCGGGGCCTTCGCCACCACGGTCATCGCCTTCTTCATCGCCGAGATGGGCGACAAGACGCAATTGGCCACGGTGGCGCTGGCGGCGCGCTTCGATGTCCTGGCGGCTGTGGTGCTAGGCACCACGCTGGGGATGCTGATCGCGAATGTCCCGGCGGTGCTGGTGGGCGAGGCGCTGGCGCAGAAACTCCCGATGAAGGCGATTCGCTACACCGCCGCCGGCGTCTTCATAGCGACCGGCCTCGTGACGATGTTCGGCATGCCGGGTATCGCTCAATAGCCGAGCATCTCGGCTGCATGCTTGCGGGTGGTCGGCGTGATCGTGACGCCGCCCAGCATGCGGGCAATCTCCTCGATGCGGCCCTCGCGATCCAGCGGCGTGACGCGGCTGACGACCCCCTTGCCCGCGCCCTCCTTGGCGATGGTCCATTGCCAATCGGCCTGCGCCGCCACCTGCGGCAGATGGGTCACGCACAGTACCTGGCGCTCGCTGCCGAGCTGCTTGAGCAGGCGCCCGACGATTTCGGCGACGCCGCCGCCGATGCCGACATCGACCTCGTCGAAGACCAGGGTCGGCACATTGCCCGCCGTCGAGGCGATGACCTGAATCGCCAGCCCGATACGGGACAACTCTCCGCCGGAGGCAACCTTCGACAGCGGCCCGCCGGGCTGGCCGGGATGCGCGCTGACGCGGAATTCCACGTTCTCCAGGCCATGGGCGGCGCCTTCCGGCAGCGGATCGAGCGCCACCTCGAAGCGCCCTCCCGGCATCGCCAGCTGCTGCATGGCCTCGGTCACCGCCTTGCCGAGGGCGGCAGCGGCTTTCCGGCGACCCCTGCTCAGGTTTTGCGCGCGGGCAAGATAGTCACGCTGCGCCTGGGCCTCGCGCTCGGCCAGGGCGGCGGCATCCTGCAGGGATTCCAGCTCTGACAGGCGCGCACCCCAGCCGGCCAGCAATTGCGGCAGTTCCTCGGCCTGGACCCGGTATTTGCGCGCGGCATCATGCACCGCCTGGATGCGGCTCTCCACCTCGGCGAGACGCGCCGGGTCGATGTCGATGCGGTCGCGGTAATGGCGCAGCGCATGGGCTGCCTCCTGCAACTGGATCTGGGCGCCCTCGATGGTTTCCAGCGCCCCCTTCAGGGACGGGTCGCAGTCAAGGAGCTGGCGCAGCCGGGCGCCGATGCGTTCCACCTGCCACATGGCAGCCACCTCGCCCTCGGAGAGTTCTTCCAGCGCCTCTTCGACGCCCGCCTGCAGCGTGGCGGCATGCGCCAGGCGCTTATGCTCCAAACCGGTTTCGAGCCAGCTTGAGGCATCGAAGCTGAGCGCAGCAACCTCCTTCACCTGCCAAGCCAACATCTCGCGCTCGCGGGCATTGGCCTCGACGTTCCTTTCAACCGCCAGGCGCGCCTCTTTCGCCTTGCGCCAGGCCGCATGCAGCGCCGCCACTTCGCCTGCCAGGGGCCGCTGCCCGGCGAGGCCGTCGAGAAGCTGGCGCTGCGCATCGCTGCGCAGCAGGCTGTGATGGGCATGCTGGCCATGGATGTCGGCCAGGAAATCGGCGGCTTCGCGCATCTGGCCCAGCGTCGCCGGTACGCCGTTGAGGTAGCCGCGGGAGCGTCCGCTCGATTCCATCACGCGCCGCAGCAGGCAGGCATCGTCTTCGAAATCGTTGGCGCGCAGCCAGGCGGCCAGCGGACTGCCGGCGGACACGACAAACTCGGCCGTGACCTCGGCCTTGTCGCAGCCGTTGCGCACCGAGGCTGCATCCGCCCGCTCGCCCAGCGCAAGGGAGAGGGCGTCGACCAGGATGGATTTACCGGCGCCGGTCTCGCCGGTCAGGGCACCAAAGCCGGCGGCGAATTCCAGTTCCAGCTGGTCGACGATGACGTAGTCACGGATGTATAGACGGCGCAGCATCGTGTACGGATCAGTAGCGACGCGGTGTTTCGCTCCAGTGCAGCTTCTCGCGCAGCATGGCGAAATAGCTGTAGCCGAGCGGATGCAGGAAGCGGATCGATCGCGCGGAGCGCGCCACGCTGACATGGTCGCCTGCCTCGATGTCGAATTTTTCCTGCCCGTCGGCATGCACACGTGCGCGGTGCGGCGCATGCAGGACGATCTCGATGCGGCTGCCATCGCTCACCGTGATCGGCCGGTTCGACAATGCATGGGGGCAGAGCGGCACCAGGGCGATGCCGGGGACTGCCGGATGCAGGATCGGCCCGTTGGCGGAAAGCGCATAGGCGGTGGAGCCGGTGGGCGTGGCGATGATCAGGCCATCGGAGCGCTGGTTGTAGATGAATTCGCCGTCGATGGACACCGCAAATTCGATCATCCGGCCGAGGTCGCCCTTGTTCACCACCACGTCGTTGAGCGCCCGTGTCCGGAAGACAGTGGTGTCGCCGCGCCTTACCCTGGTCTCGAGCAGGAAGCGCTGCTCGCTCACGAACTTGCCCTCCAGGAGGTCGGCCACGCCATCGAGCATGTCGTCGCGGGCAAGATCGGTCATGAAGCCGAGGCGCCCCTGGTTGACGCCGACCAGCGGCACGTCGGCCTCGGCCAGCTGTCGCGCGGCGGTCAGCATGGAGCCATCGCCGCCGAGAACGATGGCCAGGTCGGCGCGAGCGCCGATGCTGTCGTAGGATGCCACGGGAAAGCCATTGTCCCCCACCAGGGCGGCGGTGCCCTCCTCGACCAGCACGTCGATGCTGCGGCTCTTGAGGAACGCCGCCAGCGCCATCAGCGATTCGGCGATTTCCGGGCCTTTATACTTGCCGATCAGGGCGATAGTGCGGAAGGCTGGATTCATGGGTGGAATTTAACCACAAATCCCCCCTTGCGATTGCAGCACGATGCCGCCATTTTCAATAGAATGAAGCCGATGCTTGACCAACGCGCCCAGATTCTCCTGAAGACGCTGATCGAACGCTATGTGGCGGACGGCCAGCCGGTGGGGTCACGCGCCCTGTCGAAATATTCCGGGCTGGAGCTTTCGCCGGCCACGGTGCGCAACGTCATGTCCGACCTGGAGGAACTGGGCTTCATCGCCAGCCCGCATACTTCCGCAGGGCGCGTGCCGACGCCGAGGGGCTACCGCTTCTTCGTTGACAGCCTGCTCACGGTGCAACCGCTGCCCGAGGCGCAAATCCACGAACTCGAGGAGCAGCTGCAGCCCAACCAGCCGCAGCGACTGATCAATTCCGCTTCGCAATTGCTCTCCGACCTCACCCGCTTCGCAGGGGTGGTGGTGACGCCGAGGCGCGTTACGCCAAAAATCCGCCAGATCGAATTCCTCGGCCTGTCAGAGAAGCGCATCCTGCTGATCATCGTCACGGCCGAGGGCGACGTGCAGAACCGCATCCTGTTCACGCAACGGGCCTACACCCCGTCCGAGCTGGTCAGCGCCGCCAACTATCTCAACCAGAATTTCGCCGGACTGGATTTCGGCGAGATCCGCAGCCGTGTGCGGGAGGAATTGCGCCAGTTGCGCGCCGACATGACGGAACTGATGACCGCCGCCATGGAAGCCGGCAACCAGGCGGTTGCCGAGACCTCCGATCAGTATGTCCTCTCCGGCGAAAAAAACCTGCTGGAAGTGGCGGACATTTCCTCCAACATGAGCCGCCTGCGCGAGCTGTTCGCCCTCTTCGAGCAGCGTACCGGGCTGGTGCAACTGCTCGACATGAGCAACCGTGCCGAGGGCGTGCAGGTGTTCATCGGCGGCGAATCGGGCCTGGCGCCCCTCGACGAATGCAGCGTCATCACCGCCCCCTACGAGGTCGACGGCCGCATCGTCGGCTCGGTCGGCGTCATCGGACCGACGCGCATGGCCTACGAGCGCATCATTCCCATCGTGGATATCACCGCCAAGCTCCTCTCGAGCGCCCTCTCGGCGCCATGACCCAATCAGCGGTCCTCCTCATCAACCTCGGCACTCCCGAGGCACCGACGGCACCTGCCCTGCGCAAGTACCTGAAGCAGTTCCTCTGGGATCCGCGTGTCGTCGAACTGCCGCGGCCGCTCTGGTGGCTGGTGCTGAATGGCGTCATCCTCAACACCCGCCCGAAGCAGTCCGCCGAGAAGTACGCCAAGGTCTGGACGCCGGAGGGCTCGCCGCTCAAAGTGCACACCGAGCGCCAGGCCAAGCTGTTGCGCGGCTACCTGGGTCAATCCGGTCAGGGGGATCT